>DIXH01000094.1:15462-27107 GCA_002428605.1 Clostridiaceae bacterium UBA6085 | reverse complement strand
ATGGTTCCCGTCAAGTCAGATCTGCTCGGAGTGTGGAAGAAACGACGGGAAGAAGCCCCTCAATATAAGAGAGTGGACCTGCCCTGTTTGTCAGGCGCATCATGACCGTGATGTCAACGCAGCCAGGAACATACTGGCAGAAGGACTCAGACTAAGAGCTCTAAAGCTGGAGTTTTAGGGTAACAAATACATCAACGAACCGCAGGAAATGCGGGGATAGCTTGGTAAACAAGAGAAACCACTGCCGGCAAAGAAATAAACCGGTAAGTATGCTCTCTTCCCAAGAATCTCGTGACTTCAGTCATGAGAGTTTCAAATTTTACATTGCCGATGTTGAATCCATGTTTGTCCTTTGTTAGGTATGTGTAAATTCGGGAAGGAGAAGTAAATATCCGCAATGTCCGGTTATGTGACCGGACATTGCGGACTAATCCATTGGTATCGATACAGTGAAGGTGGTGCCTTTTCCAATTTCTGATTCGACCTTTATCTCGCCCTTCATGGAGAGGACGATATGCTTGACGATCGCAAGTCCGAGTCCGGTACCGCCCTTGGCCCTGTCCCTTGACTTGTCGACCCTGTAGAACCTTTCAAAGAGTCTCGGCAGATGTTCCTCCGATATTCCTACGCCGGTATCCTTCACAGACAGGATCAGATTTCCTCCTGACTTTTCAATGCGCACCTTTACCTTGCCATTAGGCTCGGTATACTTTATGGCATTGTCTACCAGGTTGATCACCATCTGATTATAGTTATCCCGGTCTCCCATGAGTATAGGATTCCCCGAAGCGGTGAGTGTGAGCTCAATGCTCTTTGCTACTGCCATCTGATGCAGCATGTCGCAGATCCTTCTGGTTTCCTCTACGGTATCGATCTCTTCAATCTTAAGCTCCCTGTTCTGCTCCAGGGACGAGAGCGACAATATGTCATTAATGAGCCTTGTGAGCCTTTCTGACTCTTCATTTATTATATCGAGGAACTTTATCCTTGTCTTATCATCGTTAACATACCTTAGGGTTTCCGAAAATCCCTTTATTGATGTCAGCGGTGTCTTCAGCTCATGGGAAACGTTCGCGACAAACTGGCTTCTCAGGTTTTCAAGCCTCTTGATGTCCGTTATGTCCTGTATTACTATTACTACGCCGACTTTGTTCATCCTTTCGCCAAGGATGTCCGCCTTCTTCATCTTGAGGTCCCTGCCATCAGCAGTCCTGATTGCAGCCACAGTTTCGTCTGAGCCCAGATATTCGTATACGCTTGAGAGGTTCGTGACGCTTCCGATGTTCATGCCCAGAGCGTCGCCCCTTACGCTGAAAAGCTGCTTGGAAAATGGATTTATCATTATTATGTTTCCGTTGTTGTCCAGCGCTATGACACCGGAATCCATGCTTTTAAGTATCGCCTCAAGCCTGTTCTGCTTCTCCAGGGATTCCACTATTGTCGTTTCCAGCCTTTCGGCCATGTTGTTGAAATTCCTTGAAAGCCTTGCAAGGTCCTTGTCCTGCTTAAGCTCGACCCTTCTAGACAGCTCTCCCCTTGCAATCCTGTCGGTGGCAAAGGACAGCTCCTCTATAGGTTCAAGAAGGAAGCCTGACAGCCTCAGTATTATTATCGTAGAGGCCAGAACCACCAGGAAAAGTGCGGTTGCAAGGTATTTGATATAGTTCCCGCTAAGCGCGAAATTGCTGAACGGATATGCAGATCTAATGAAGCTTCCATCTTCAAGCATCAGCGCAGAATAGACCATCCTGATCCCGATGCTTGCCGAAACCCTTATATCAGTGCCTGCGGCACCCTTTGAAGCTTCGACGATCTCCTTCCTGTATAGATGGTTTTCAGTAATATCATCCTTCAGGCTGTCGTACAGGATATCTCCTGAACTGGAAATGTAGGTTATTCTGGTATTTTCAGGTACCGACTCAAAGATGCTGCCAAGGTCAGTATTGCCTGACTCCATGTAGTTTGCAAGCATCCTGTTGGTCACCGCCAGCTTGTCCTTGATATGGTCTGTGTTCTGCAGGTCTCCTATGAGAAGGAATGCCCCGGTCATGAACATGACGATAAATGCAATGGCTATGATGAATGAAGTTACAGTCCTCTTTCTCATCCTTCTATGTCATTGAACCTGTAGCCTATTCCTCTGACAGTCTCGATGTACACCGGATTCTTGTCGTCATTCTCCAGCTTCTGTCGAAGATGCCTTATATGAACATCTACGGTCCTTGTCTCTCCCGCATATTCGTATCCCCAAATCTTGTCGAGCAGGAGGTCCCTTTTCAACACCTTGCCTCTGTTCTTGATCAGGGTATCCAGAAGCTCGTACTCCTTGAGGGTAAGCTCCACCTTCTCATCTCCCTTGGTCACCATATGCTTATTGTAGTCGATCGTGACATTTGAGAAGGTAAACGTACTGCTGTTGTCTTCAACAGGCACCACGCGTCTCAGGAGCGCCTTGATCCTCGCCATAAGCTCCCTTACCGAGAACGGCTTGGTCATGTAGTCGTCCGCTCCAAGCTCAAGTCCCAGGATCTTGTCTATTTCTTCGGACTTTGCCGTCAGCATTATGATAGGAGTGTTCTTGAGCTCATCATCCCGTCTGATGTTCTTGCAGACTTCAAGGCCGTCCATCTGAGGCAGCATGAGGTCAAGGACAATAAGTGAAGGCTTTGTCTCCTTAGCCTTTGCAAGTCCTTCAAGACCGTTGTATACGACCTCTGTAACATAGCCTGCTGCGTCAAGGTTGTATTTGATGAGCTCAACTATGTGCTCCTCGTCATCTATTACAAGTATCCTGTCTGGTGCCATCTTAAAACCTCCATAACGAATCTTTACTTCAATTTAACCACAGTAAGTGTTTTTTTACCAATGCAACAAGACCGGTTTACCTAAAATTAACCTTGAAACCCACTAAAAGAGGCGGCCTGATCGCTCAGTCCGCCTTTCATTACCTGTGGTTTCCACTCTTTCCGTTTTTCCCGTTCTTTATGCCATCACCTGAACCCATAAGGCTCTTGATTTCCTCAAGGAATGTATTGATGTCCTTGAACTGCCGGTACACCGAAGCGAACCTTACATACGCGACTTCATCTATGTCCTTAAGGTGAGACATGACCATCTCTCCAATTTCCGAGCTCGAGATCTCAGAAATCATCCTGTTTGATATGGTCCTCTCTATATCAGTTGCTATAGCCTCGATCTGGGCCCTTGATACAGGCCGTTTCTGGCAAGCCCTGATAAGCCCTGTTATGATCTTGTTCTTGTCGAAGTTCTCCCTGCTTTCATCCTTCTTGATTACAAGGATAGGGATGTCCTCCACCTTTTCATAGGTAGTGTATCTCTTGCCGCAGGAAAGGCATTCTCTTCTTCTCCTTATGGCTGAATTGTCCTCGATAGACCTTGAATCGATGACCTTGCTCTCCGAAAAAGCGCAGAAAGGACACTTCAAACTACGTCACCCACTTTACTTGTATCTGTTTCTGAGGAATGGAGGTATCTCAAGCTGGTCCTCGGAAACATCCGAAAGGACAACCTCTTCTGTCTTCTTTTCTTCAGCCTTGACCTGGACCTTCTCTTCTTCCTTGCTGTATACCTTGACTTCATCAAAGCCCGTGGCGATGACTGTTATCTTGATCTCATCCTTAAGGCTCGGGTCGATTACAGCTCCGAATATTATGTTGGCATCCGGATCAGCGGCTTCCTTGACGACCTCGGCTGCCTCGTTGACCTCCATGAGTGAAAGATCCTCTCCGCCAGTCACATTGATGAGTATTCCGGTTGCTCCGTCTATCTTGGTCTCAAGAAGTGGTGACGATATGGCTGCCGTCACAGCATCCACCGCCTTCTTCTCGCCCTTTCCGTATCCGACTCCCATGTGGGCAAGCCCCTTGTTGAGCATTATTGTCCTTACGTCGTTGAAGTCAAGGTTTACCAGACCGTTGTCAGTGATAAGGTCAGTTATACCCTGAACGCCCTGCCTCAGGACATCGTCAGCCTTCTTGAACGCTTCCTTGAAGGTAGTCCTCTTATCAACTATCATAAGAAGCCTTTCGTTAGGGATCGTGACAAGGCTGTCTACCATTTCCTTAAGCTTCTCTATGCCGATCTCGGCATTCTTCATCCTTGTCTTTCCTTCGAACATGAATGGCTTGGTCACTACTCCAACTGTGAGTATTCCCATGCTCCTTGCGATGTCCGCAACTACAGGCGCAGCACCGGTACCTGTACCGCCGCCCATTCCTGCTGTAATGAACACCATGTCAGCTCCCTTCAGAGCTGATGCTATCTCATCCTTGGATTCCTCCGCAGCCTTTTCGCCGATCTCAGGATTCGCTCCTGCTCCAAGTCCTCTTGTAAGCTTTTCGCCTATCTGGATCTTGTGTGTGGCATTCGAAGAAAGCAGCGTCTGCTTGTCGGTGTTTATCGATATGAAATCGACGTTGCCGAGTCCCTCTATTATCATCCTGTTGACAGCGTTGTTGCCGCCGCCACCGCATCCTACTACTTTTATGTTAGCTGGTCCTGAAACTTCGAAATCAAAGTCTAACACTGATTTTCCCCCTTGCTATCTTCCAAAAATATTTCTAATCTTATTGAAAATGGACACTTTTTCTTCCTCGTAATCGTCCTGGTCAAATTCCTCATTACCCTTTGCTGGTTCCTCCGCATGGGTCTTAACGTATCCTGAGGTCTTCTTGAAGTCATGCTTGTGCCGCTCGAAAAACTCCTCATCGGTCAGATATTCGCCTGAGGTCCTTGAAAGCTGGCTTTCATCGCCTGCTGTCTCGTTATCCAGGAGCTTCCTGTAATGAATGGTGTTCAGTACGTTATATGCGATTCCGCTGGCCTGGACTGTTAAAATTCCGTTATTTTTAATTATATCAGATGTAATAAAATTTGTGGACTTCTTTGGTTTTATTTCAGATAAATTTTTGATATCATCGAATCCGCATAGACCTCCGCCATAGAACACCGCCTTATCGACCTGCTCTCCGCCTTCATATGACTCCATATCCTTCTTGGCAATCGATATTATCTCATCGATCCTTGCTTTGACAACTTCAACCGCCAGGGCTTTTCTGTCATCTGACTGGTCAAGCTTTCCAGAACCGAGGGATTTCTTGAACTCCTCCGCCTCAAGCAGTGACATACCCATAACTATCGAAAGGTCCTTGGTAATGTTCCTTCCGCCAAGAGGTATCACCTTCGGTACAAAAAGCCTGTCGCCCTTGTAAAGGACAACTCTCGTTGAGTATGCACCCGTATCCACCAGGAACACCCCATTCTCCTTGTCGCTTCTGCCAAGAAGCAGGCTGGCAGCTGATTCCGATGAAAGACCTGTACCGATGACCCTTGTCCTAGCATATGCACAGGCCTCATAAACAGACTCAACATATTCTCTGCCTGCGATAACCACCTGAGCTCTTATCTCAAGCAGGGATCCCTTTACCCCTATAGGATTCCTGTATGGTATTTCATCTATGTAGTACTTCGGGATTATTATGTCCACGATCTCTTCTTCAGGCTGCAGCGGTATGAGCTGTGCCATATCGATTGCCCTGTCTATGTCCGACTCGTCGACATTTCCGTTCTTTATCGCGCTTTCACCCCTTGAATCCGCAAGCCTGCAGTATTCTGAAGGGATGTTGACGTATACTGAGCTGAGGTCGCTTGAAGCCTTTGTCTCCAGGATCCTTATGGCTTTCCTGATCGATTCTCCGACAGCCTTCGTGTCAGATATTCCATCCCTTGTCACTCCGCTTGATTCAACAACAGCCCCAAAGAGGGTGTTCTCATCTTTTGTCGACAGAAGTGACGCCTTTATATAATGAGTGCCTATATCAAGACCTACGACACGATGTTCTCCAGCCATGAAAGGACCTCCTTCCGAAAATCATCATTTAATCCCATTATACATACAGCGGCAGCAGTTTTGTCTATAAATTCAAAATTTCACCAAATTTTGCAAGTATTTCGCCAAATCAGCCTCTTCTGGAAAATCCTTCTCCGGAAACCTCGGTAACCGTGTTTACCGACAGGAAGGCTCCCTTGTCATGCTGCTCGATGAACAGCTTGAGCCTTATGAACTCCCTTCTTGTCAGGATCGAGTATATTATCTCATTGTCTATGCCTGTATATGCACCACGGCCCTTGATAAGGGTAGCTCCCCTGTTAAGGTCCTTCATTATGAAATCCATGATGCTTCTCTTCTCACTGGTAATCACCATGACTTCTTTCCTTGATGAGAAACCATCTATTACCTTGTTTATCACCGCTCCGCACAGGTAAACCGAAAGAAGCTGGTAGAGACCTATCTCCACTCCGAATGTAAACAGGGAGAACAGAGTGACCAGACAATCAATTGCCACAATGGACCCTACCTGTTCAAAATGCAGATACCGGTTGATAAGGGTCCCGATAAGGCTGGTTCCCCCTATTGAAGCTCCCCTGTTAAGAATGATCCCGACACCGACACCCATGAGTGCGCTTCCGAAAATGGATCCGAGAAGCAGGTCATCTGTAAGGGGGCCATGATATAGCCTTGATTCGAGAAAATAGACCGCAAAAGACAGTCCAAGCGACGAATAAAGCGTCTTCTCCCCGAAGCTCTTGCCCATGAGCAGAAACGCAGCAAAAAGAAGTATTGCATTGATTGCTATCATGAGTATCCCAGTAGGTATTCCTGTGAGGCTTCCAAGAGCCAGTGCTATTCCCTGGACACCTCCGGCTGCCAGCCTGTTAGGATTGAAGACATAGACTATCGACGCTGCCGTCATAAGAATGCCTATGGTTATAAGAATGTAGTCCTTGATTATTCCCCTGATGCTTCTGTCATTTGCTCCCAATTGCGACCTCCGCGAAATGTATTCATATTGAATATACATCGTTTGAAGGTTAGTTTCCATACTCCAAGCGCGTACATTTAGTTATTTTTGACCACGAGAGGAAAAATCAGAATTAGTTCCTTTTACTTAACCTTACACCTTTATTTCTCAGTTCCGAAAAAGATACATATCAATACTTCACCTGATTCTCCGCAAATCAGGTAAATTTCTCTTCGCTTAGTCATTTAAGATATTAAGAACAGTTTCTGCTTATAATTTTCTTGTATTTATTCGTGCAATATATANNTTTATTATGGTATTAATAAGTAAGAACGAAGGAGATGATTAGATGGCAGGTTCCTCAACAAACATAAGCATACGTATGGACTCAGAATTGAAGGCTCAGGCTGATGCCTTGTTTGCTGAATTAGGTATGAATATCTCTACGGCATTCAATATTTTCGTCAGGCAGGCAATCCGTGAAGGTGGTATACCATTTGAAATTTCAATAAATCAGCCAAACAAAGAGACAATTTACGCCATGCTCGAATCCGAGAAAATTGTGAAAGACCCGTCGGTCAAAGGATACAACGATTTGGACGAGCTTTTCAAGGACCTTAAGAAATGAGAAAGACAAGGTACACAGTCAAATTAAAGACACAGTTCAAAAGAGACTATAAGCTGGCAATAAAGCGCGGTCTCAACACTGAACTCATGATGAGGTAATTACGATATTGTCAATTGGCGAGTCATTGCCTGATAATAATAAGGACCACGCTCTTTCCGGTGGCTGGGTAGGATTCCGGGAATGCCACATTCAGCCTGATTGGCTGCTGGTCTACAGGGTTTATGAAGATGTCCTGATTTTGACACTGACACGAACAGGTTCTCATAGCGACCTGTTTGGAAAATAAAAGGAATACCGTACTGGAAAAATGTCCAGTACGGTATTCCTTTTAACAATGTTATAGCATCTCTTTTCTCTTTACGATCTTCTCTTCAACCTGTTTCAGGTCGAGGCTCCTTACATGCTTGGTGTGCACCCATTCCTTGGAGTCCTTGTGAATGATCCCAAGTATGGCCACTGGTATCCACGTAAGCGAGTAGAACGGGAATACGATGAAGCTGAGGATCGACTTTAGGTTCAGTTTTCCATCAAGGTACATAAGATACGGGAAGTATGCTGTCTGGATGACAGCGTAAACGATCAGCAGCCACATTATCGGCCCCACTGTTCCAGCCCTGAAGTCCAGGTACATCTCGGCTGCCTTGGCATAGGCGACTCCGATGTTAAGCACATACATGTTTACAAGGTTAAGTCCGATGAGTATCAGGTAGTATGGCTGAGCGGAATAAAGGGCGCAGTCAAAGGCTGCAAGATCCTTATCCTTTATCGCCTTCTTCATGAGCTGAAGGAAATACCTCGAGAATACATCGGCATATCCCTGCATCCATCTTCTTCTCTGAGCGACTGACTGCTTTAGTGTAAGAGGCTTCTCATCATATATTACTGCATCGTGGGCCCATCCGACCTTATAGCCGTTGAGTATAAGCTTGCAGGTGAATTCAAGGTCCTCAACGAGGCAGTTCGCCTTCCATCCGTATTTCCTGAGTATCATTGTGTCTACAGCAAAGCCTGTGCCGCTGATCTGCGAGGACAATCCCAGATTGTGCCTTGAGAGCTTCAGCATCCTGTTTGATATCCAGAATTCAAGCGAATAGGATGCGGTTATTGCAGTATCGAAAGGATTCTTTGAATCAAGATATCCCTGGACTGCATGATACCCTCTCATCAGATGGTCATTCATTTCAAAGAGGAAATTCCTTGATACCAGGTTGTCAGCATCAAGCACTACGACAGCGTCGTAGTCCCGGTCAAGCTTGAACAGCCTGTCGAAGAACCAGTCAAGGGCATAGCCCTTTCCCTTTTCCTGCCTGTTCTCACGTACATGGACCTTTGCCCCTGCATCCCTTGCTATTGCTGCCGTGTTGTCTGTGCAGTTGTCCGCAATCACGAACACATCAAAAAGCTCTTTAGGATAATTCATCTCATTGACGCTTTTCACTACATTTCCGACAACAGCCGCCTCATTATGTGCGGCAATAAGCACTGCGAAAGACTTATTGGGCTCATACCTCCTGCCCCTGTTCTTCCTGTATGTCCCAAAGAGGGATATACTAAGATGATATATGGAAAGAGCGGCAGCAATAAGTCCCACCGCCTTGAAAAAAACGTATATCAGATCCAGAAGCATAAGCATGCACCTCCATAGTAGCTCTCCATAAATGATAGCCTATAAAGGTCTTCCTCATGATTAAGAATTGTTTAAATTTGTTTAAAGAATATCAGGTTGAGGTTGAAAATCTTCTCATACCAAGCTTTTCACCAAGGAAAATAAGGTTATCCAGCTGATTTATACGCCCTTCCCTTATGGTGTTCTCCACGGACGGAATATTAAGAAGCAGCTCATAGTCAAGGCAAGGTCCGCTTTCACGGTATTCAAGCCGCTGCGACAGCATGAAATTCAGGACGCTTGAAATCTGGAACCTTGCAAATTCCTTCTCTGCTTCCGGAATCATGGCAAGCATCCTGGTAAGCGTCCTTGATGCACCCGTTGAATGGATCGTACCGATTATCCCGTGACCGGCCTCCGCCGCAGTCAGTGCCGCCTTAAGAGAGGAAAGGTTCCTTATCTCGCCAATTACTATGAAATCAGGGCTCTGCCTGAGTGCCTGGTATATGCCGTCTTCAAAGGATGAAAAATCCCGGCCGAGCTCCCTTTGCGTTGCAGTACCCCTCTTGCTTTGCAGACGGAACTCGACCGGGTCTTCGAGAGTGACCACATGGGCATCCTCTCTTCTCAAAAGCTCCTGTGTGATTGCTGCGAGTGTCGTGGACTTTCCGGAGCCCGTCTTGCCTACGACAAGTGACAACCCTTTCCTCCTGGCTATCCTGTCCACAAGCATGTCAGGTAGACCCAGTTCCTCAAGGCTTCCCACTTTATCCTTGATCACTCTCAGGACCGCGCATTTCCTTCCTTCGGCTGTGAAAAGGTTCGCCCTGTATCTGCCCCTGCACTCGAAGGCCAGGTCGACACTTGGAGGGAGCCCCGGATAGAATGCCGAAGCATTCGTAAGGTTCCTGAACAGCTCATCCATGAAGCTTGAGTCTATCGGGACTCCGCAGGCTTCAAGCCTTCCATTTATCCTGTAGGCGGCGATCTCACCCTCCTTGAGGATTATGTCAGACGCTTCTCCTGCCCTTGCTGCATTCAGGACTGCTTCAACGCGTCTGTCCATATCTCGATTGATTTCATGGCCTGGTTCCTGAGCATGCTTTCACCGTTGATTACCCTGAGACCAAGCTCCTTTCCTTTCCTAAGGAATGCGGAGTACTTCGGCTCGTAGTTTAGGTCGTACAGCACAGTATCAGGGGAGTATCCCGTTATCTCGATTGGCGACCTGTCATCGTTGATGTTTCCTAGCTTAGTGCAGTTTACTACCATTGCATAGGGTGAAATGTCCCCCGCTTCCTCGAGCGGCAGGAACAGCCTGGACTCAGGAAACTGTACCTTCTTTTCCTCAGACCTGAAGGACATGTGGATTTCAGCCCCCATATGCCTGAGCGCAGTGTAAACCGCCCTGGCAGCTCCACCGCTTCCAAGGATAAGCACCTTTTTTCCCTTGAAACCAAGACCGTTCTCTGCAAGTGACTTCTCAAATCCATGGACATCTGTGCAATATCCGATCCTCCAGCCGTTCTTAACGACAACAGTGTTCACCGCTCCAACTTCCAGAGCCTCGGAATGCAGCTCATGGATAAAGCCCATAATGTGTTCCTTGTATGGAACCGTCACATTGAATCCGACGATGCCTTCCTTCTCAAGTGATTCTACGAATGACGGTATGTCATCCCTCTTCACGTCGAATATCGAATAGGTGAGCGGTATGTTCCTTTCCTTGTACCAGCTGTTATGGATCTCAGGAGACCTTGAATACGATATGTTTCTTCCCAGAAGCCCAACTTTCATGTTCTTCACCTCCACTTATATTATCCCACAATTCCGCTTTTTTATACATAAGAAAAAGAGGCATGAAAATGCCCCTTTAAGTAATGGTATGNNTATCCCAGATGCTGTCTTATCTTCGCCACAAGCACGTCTATGGCTACCTTGTTCTTTCCACCCTCAGGGATTATAAGGTCCGCATACCTCTTCGTCGGTTCAATGAACTGAAGATGCATTGGCCTTACAACCGTAAGGTACTGTTCAATTACTGACTCCATTGTCCTGCCCCTGTCCCTGATGTCCCTGACGAGCCTCCTGAGGATCCTCAGGTCTGCGTCAGTGTCAACGTATATCCTGACATCCATCATGTCTCTCAGAGCCTTGTCGTCAAGTATAAGTATGCCCTCAAGGATTATTATCTCCCTTGGCTCAACAATCTCCACCTCAGCCTTCCTGTTATGGACCGTGAAGTCGTAGATCGGCTTCTCAATCTTCCTGCCATCGAGAAGGTCCTTGAGGTGACTTACCAGGAGGTCAGTGTCGAATGCGTTGGGATGGTCGTAATTTGTTTTTATCCTGTCCTCGAAGGACAGGCTTGACTGATCCTTGTAATAGGAATCCTGCATGATGATGCAGATCTTTTCACTTGGAAAGCTCCGGAATATTTCCCTTGCGACGGTACTCTTACCTGAGCCAGTTCCGCCTGCTATACCGATAAGGATAGGCTTCTTCATATCCATCACTCCTCGTATCAGTCTTTCTTTTCCAGTACCAGCATGTCTCCGTACATCAGAGGACTTGTGGAAGTTGCAGAAAA
>DIXH01000094.1:0-15444 GCA_002428605.1 Clostridiaceae bacterium UBA6085 | reverse complement strand
GGATAGACCCTGTTCTTCTGTCCTATAACGTATCTGCCGTTCTTAGCATCCTCGGCGACAACGCCTACTATGTCAAAATCCCTGACATATGAGCTGCTCTCATATACCTGGCTGTTTCCCCTTCCGAAGTAGAAGCCTGTATAATACTGCCTGTGGCTTATCATGGAGAGCATCTCCATCCATGCCGGGTCATAAGTATAGTTCGCCGGGTCTGCAACGTAGCTGTCTATGGCTTCCCTGTAGGCCTTTACTATGGCCGCAACATAGAATTCGGATTTCATCCTGCCTTCTATCTTGAATGACATTATTCCGGACTCCATGAGTTCAGGAATATGCTCGATCATACAAAGGTCCTTTGAGTTCATTATGTATGTCCCCTTGTCATCCTCCATTATCTCCATGTACTCACCCGGCCTTGTTTCCTCCACCAGATGATACTTGTACCTGCAGGGCTGTGCGCATGCGCCTCTGTTGGCATCCCTTCCTGTCATGTAGTTTGAAAGAAGGCATCTGCCTGAATAGGCCATGCACATTGACCCATGGACAAAGGCTTCAAGGTCAAGGGTGTCCGGGATGTTGTCCTTTATCTCCCTTATCTCCTTCATGCTCAGCTCCCTGGCAAGTACTATCCTCTTGATCCCCATGGAATGCCAGAAGATGGCCGAGCGCCAGTTCACGTTGTTTGCCTGCGTGGAAAGGTGCAGCTCAAGCTCCGGTACCACCTGCCTTGCCGTCATTATTATGCCGGGGTCAGACACAATGGCCGCATCCACATTCGCAGCATGAAGCTCCCTGAGATAATCCTCAAGACCGTTCATGTCGCTGTTGTGCGGAAATACGTTAAGGGTTACGTATACCTTCCTGCCCCTGTCATGGGCATATCGTATTCCTTCCTCAAGCTCTTCATACGTAAAGTTGTCGGAAAATGCCCTGAGGTTAAGCCTGCTGCCACCCAGGTACACGGCATCCGCTCCGTAGTCCACTGCAGTCTTCAGTTTGCTTAGGTTCCCTGCAGGGGCGAGAAGCTCCGGTTTAAACATTTGGTTTCCTCCTTATGAATGCCACACCGTCACCAATAGGTATGATGGCGGATGACAGGTCCTCCCTTTCAGAGACTGTCCTTGTGAATTCCCTCAGGGTTGATACCGTAGCACGGTATTTCCTCGGGAATTCCTCCCCATCGGGAACAAGGCCCCTGAAAAGGACATTGTCAACGATAATAAGCCCGTCCTCATTCAGCAGCGGAAGGCTAAGCTCAAGGTACTCCATGTAGTGCGACTTCCTGGCATCTATGAAGACAAGGTCGAATTTCTCATGGTCACACTTCAGGAAGTCCATGCAGTCTGAAAGCACAACCTCGATCCTGTCTGACAGGCCTGCGTGCCTTATGTTCTCTTCTGCCTTAGACTTCATATCGGCATTCAGGTCCACCGTGGTTATCATTGTCTCAGGCGATTCCAGTGCCATGGCTATGGCTGAGTAGCCTATTGCTGTTCCCAGCTCAAGGAGCCTTTTAGGCCGTTTCATCCCTACCATGAAGAGAAGGAGGCCAAGAGCGTCCTTTTGTATTATAGGGACGCTGTTTTCCTCCGCATACTTTTCAAGATGTCCAAGTCCGGTCTCTCCGACCAGGGATTCTATGTATTCCGTTATGTGTGGGTATGTGATGTTGTCCA
The DNA here is from genome assembly GCA_002428605.1 of Clostridiaceae bacterium UBA6085. GTDB lineage: Bacteria > Bacillota > Clostridia > Clostridiales > Clostridiaceae > Youngiibacter. The sequence goes on along the minus strand of DIXH01000094.1, from coordinate 13,768 downwards.
TTGCAATCCTTCTTTTCTAGTTGGCGAATTCCGCCTTCTTGGCAAGGAACTCGTTGTAGTTTGCAGTGAAGAAGTGTGCGTCAGCCTTCGGGTCAAGCACATAATATATGAAATTGGTGTCAGCAGGCTGAAGTGCAGCCCTGATGGCTGCCTCGCCTGGATTCGCTATAGGTCCTACAGGAAGCTCGCTTACAACATAGGTGTTGTATGGGGATTCCACCTTCAGGTCATCGAGTGTGACCTTGTCCGTTGATTCCTTTCCCAGAGCATAGACGACAGTAGCGTCAATCTGAAGCTTCATCCTCTTGACTATCCTATTCTTGATTACAGATGATACGAGGGGCATCTCATCAGCATTGGCTGCTTCCCTCTCGATCATTGCAGCAATCGTCACTATCCTGTTCCACCTTGTATTAGGTGACTGGATCCCAAGCTCCTTCAGTACTGCATCCATTTTCTTCACGAATGCCTTGTGCATGACATCCAGTGCGTACGCTGGAGTGATTCCCTTCTCGAACTTGTAGGTATCCGGCATCAGGAAGCCTTCCATGGCATACCTTCTGGACTCCACATTGGTTATCCAGTCAGGATGCTTGTAGGCCTTTGCGGCATCGATGAATTCCTGCTTTGAAAACAGGCCCTTCTCCTCGAATAATCCGCCCATCCTTTCGATAGTATAGCCTTCAGGTATGGTAACAGTGATCTCATTGATGTTCTTGCCTTCCCTGAGCTCTTTGACCAGCTCTTCGAGAGTGGCATCTGCCGGCACCTCGTATGTTCCCGCCTTGATGTTTGTGTTCAGCGGATGCTGCATCATGTAAAGCTTCGTCAGTATGAGGCTTCTGAGGTTCCCGGACGCTGCCAGGTCATCGAATATGCCGTTGAGAGTGGCATTCCTCTCAACAGTGACAATGACCTTGTCAGAATCCGACTTCAGAGGATTTTCACCTATGCCGTTATAATAGTTCCACCCGAAAAGACCTGCTCCACCAAAAACAACCACGATGACCAAAAGGACAAGCAAAAATTTCTTCAATCCGATCCCCCTACTTCCTGGCCGCCCTCTTCCTCTCGAGGTGGTCCAGATATCTCTTTCTGATCCTGATATTAAGCGGTGTAACTTCCACCAGTTCATCATCTGATATGAATTCAAGGCAGGCTTCGAGAGACATTTCTCTTGGAGGTACCAGCTTCAGTGCATCGTCAGATCCTGAAGACCTTGTGTTTGACAGATGCTTCTTCTTGCATATGTTTACCTCGATGTCATCTGCCCTGGAGCATTCGCCGCATACCATTCCTGAATATACGGGAACTCCCGCTCCGATAAAGAGGCTTCCTCTCTCCTGCGCATTGAACAATCCGTAAGTTATTGCCTCCCCAGATTCGAAGACTACAAGGCTGCCCCTGGATCTTCCAGGTATGTCACCCTTATATCTATCGTAACTATGGAACACATGATTCATTATACCATTTCCTTTGGTGTCAGTCATGAGTTCACTTCTGAAACCTATTAATCCTCTGGATGGTACTATGAATTCAAGCCTTGTGTATCCGTTTATGGCTGAAGTCATGTTTACCATTTCAGCCTTTCTTGGCCCCAGCTTCTCCATGACAGGTCCCATGAACTCCTCAGGCACGTCGATGGTCAGGTACTCCATAGGCTCTAAAGTCTTTCCGTCCTCTTCCTTCATGATTACCCTTGGCTTTGAGACCTGCATCTCGTAGCCTTCTCTTCTCATGGTCTCGATTAGTATGGAAAGATGAAGCTCTCCTCTTCCTGAAACCTCATAGGAATCAGGGCTGAGCTCGACTACCTTCAGCGACACGTTGGTCTCAAGCTCCTTATAGAGCCTGTCCCTGAGGTGCCTTGAGGTAACGTAGGTTCCATCCTGGCCGGCAAATGGCGAGTCATTGACCATGAAGTTCATGGACAGTGTCGGCTCGTCGATGTGCGCGAATGGAAGCGCTTCAGGGTCCTTGGCATCAGCAACCGTATCTCCGATCGATACATCACCAAGGCCTGATATGGCAACTATGTCTCCAAGGTAAGCCTCTTCAGTCTCCACCCTCTTCAGTCCGTCATAGAGGTACATACTGGAGATGGTGGTCTTCCTTATATCGCCGTTCTTGCTGATTATCGCTATCTGCTGGTTCCTCTTTGCCCTTCCCCTTATTATCTTGCCTATGGCGATCTTTCCCACATATTCGCTTGAATCAAGCGTTGTGACGAGGAGCTGCAGGGATCCGTCCAGGTCTCCTTCGGGCGGCTTAACAAACTCTATGATCTTCTCAAATAGAGGTATCATGCTGATCATGTCGTCATCAAGGTCAAGGGCTGCATAGCCTTCCCTTGCCGAAGCGTAGATTATCGGGAAGTCGCACTGCTCGTCGGATGCTCCAAGCTCCACGAACAGGTCGAACACCTCGTCAATGACTTCGAGCGGCCTTGCATCCTTCCTGTCTATCTTGTTGACTACGACAAGCGGATTCAGTCCCAGCTCAAGAGCCTTCTTGAGGACGAACTTCGTCTGGGGCATTGCACCCTCATATGCATCTACAACTAGAAGCACCGAGTCAACCATCATCAGGACTCGTTCAACCTCTCCGCCGAAGTCAGCATGGCCAGGTGTATCAACTATGTTTATCCTGGTGCCTTTGTAATGGACAGCAGTGTTCTTGGAAAGGATCGTTATTCCCCTTTCCTTTTCGATGTCGTTAGAGTCCATGACCCTTTCCTCGACCTTCTCGTTTATCCTGAATATGTTGGACTGCCTGAGCAGAGCATCAACCAGTGTAGTCTTGCCGTGGTCGACATGGGCTATTATCGCTATGTTTCTTACATCTTCTCTTTTATACATTTTTTCCTCCATTGTTTGGGTCATGTGGCTCATGGAAACGGTTAGATTTCTCGCTGCATAAAAATTGGATACCAGAGGTATCCAATAGTTGGATATCGAAGATATCCAGTCAGCTGTTATCTTTCGGGGCCAAGCATGTTGACACCGACTGCATCAGTAATTATCTTCATGATATCCTCGAACAGTATCGAAAACCTCATTTCAGCCTGCAGATACTCATTGATGTCAGGATTCATCTGTATGATCGAAGCGAAATTCTGCATCTTCTCGTTGGTCTCATCGGTCACCTTGCCGGTTTCCACTGATTCCTGGTATGCAGCTATCTGGATCTTCCTGAAGTCTTCCAGCATCTTCTGCTTTTCAGGATTTGTTTCGATCTTCCTGGAAGCGTTCCTGTACGCCACCACATCATCATGGTCCTTAAGGACTGAGGCGAATTCATTCACCTTGTCAAAAATGTTCATGCTTTATCTCTCCTAGACTTCCATAATTATCGGCAGTATCATTGGCTTTCTCATGGTCTTCTCGTACAGATAAGACTTGAGAGAATCCTTGATCATTGTCTTCAGGACATTCCAGTCGCTGATCCTCTTCTCCTCGCACTCATCAAGTACTTCCCTGACTACGAGCCTTGCATTCTCCATGAGTACTTCAGCTTCCTTGACATACACAAATCCTCTTGAAATTATGTCAGGTCCTGAAACAACCATGCCGCTTTCCTTTTCCATGGTAACCACAACGGTGATTATCCCGTCTTCTGACAGAAGCTTCCTGTCCCTCAGTACTATCTTACCTACATCTCCGACTCCGAGTCCGTCAATGAACACATGTCCTGAAGCCACAGTGCCGCTCTTCCTTATACCATCCCTTGCAACTTCGATGACATCGCCGTTCTCAGGTATTATTATGCTGTTCCTGTCCTGTCCGAGATTGAAGGCCAGGTCCGCATGCTCCCTGAGGTGCCTTGACTCACCATGTACCGGTATGAAATGCTTTGGCCTTACCAGCGTATGTATGAGCTTTATCTCCTCCTGGCATGCATGTCCTGAGACATGGACCTCTGCAAGCTGATCGTAAATAACATTTGCCCCAAGCTTGTAAAGCTGGTTTATGGTGTTGAACACCGATTTCTCATTGCCTGGTATTGGCGATGATGAGAATACCACTGTATCCCCAGTCTTTATCTGCACCTTCCTGTGAAGGCCCGCTGCCATCCTCGACAGTGCCGCCATGGGCTCTCCCTGGCTTCCTGTGGTAATGATGAGAACCTGGTTCTCAGGATACTTGTTTATCTGGTCCACAGTTATCATGGAGCTTTCATCCACGTGCAGGTAGCCAAGCTCGCTTGCGACAGGGATTATGTTTTCCATCGACCTGCCCGAAACGGCTATCTTTCTGCCCTGGGCAATTCCGGCCTCCATGATCTGCTGAAGCCTGTGGATATTTGACGCAAAGGTCGCGACGATTATCCTGCCCTCGACACCCATGAAAAGCTTTCTGAAGCTTTCGCCTACTGTGCTTTCTGAGAGTGTATAGCCTTTCCTTTCAACATTGGTACTGTCCGCCATAAGCGCCAGCACACCCTTCCTGCCAAGCTCTGAGAACCTCTGCAGGTCAATGACCTCGCCGTCAACCGGAGTAAAGTCAACCTTGAAGTCTCCGGTATGGACTATTGCTCCGAGCGGTGTATGTATAGCTATTGCAGTCGCATCAGCTATGGAGTGGTTTACCTTTATGAACTCGACTGACAGCCTCTGGAACTTTATCACGTCTGTTGGCTTGACCGTTACGAGTTCAACCACATCCAGCAGATTGTGCTCCTTCAGCTTTATCTTTATGAGTCCGAGTGTCAGCTTCGTAGCGTGCACCGGCACGTTGAGCTGCTTGAGTATATATGGAAGGGCTCCGATATGGTCCTCATGACCATGGGTTATGAAAAAGCCCTTTACCTTGTCCTTGTTCTTTATAAGGTATGTTATGTCAGGAATGACCACATCGATTCCGAACATTTCATCGTCCGGGAACTTGAGTCCGCAGTCGATCACCACGATCTCATCCTTATACTCTATTACTGTCATGTTCTTTCCGATTTCATCGATTCCGCCAAGAGGTATTATCTTGATCTTGTCTTTTTCTTTTCTCATTAAACTATTTTTTCCTCCTTGAGTTTTTCCTCTTTAGCGCACTCTTCACAAATACCGTAAAATTTAAGGCTATGATCCTTGATTATGAAGTTGTATTTCTCTTCGATGACATGCTCTATCGGTTCAAGAAGGTCTCCCATGAATTCGGACACACGAGAACACCGGGTACATATTAGGTGATGATGAGTATGATTTTCCTCAATCCTCGTCATCTCGTACCTGGCGCTGCCGTCCTTTAAATCGAGCCTTGAAACAAGTCCCAGCTCGTTCATTAGAATAACCGTCCTGTATACCGTAGCCAGTCCAATCTCGGGCTTCTTGAGCCTCACCAGGGCATAAAGCTCTTCAACGGTGAGGTGGTTTCCCACACTCGAGATTATCGTGTCCACTATAGCCTGTCTCTGCGGGGTTAGCTTATAGCCGCTTTTTCTAAGCAGCTCCGTGACTCTTTTGATGTCCTCTCCGGATAGCTTCCCCTGCATCTCAGTTAAGTTCCTCGTCTTCGAAAATCATGCTGTAGGCTTCCTCGATCATCGCGATCTCAGAATCATCCTCGACGCTCTGGAAAAATTCATTCCCGTCCTCGTCATAGTCGACTCTGAGAGCTGTGAACACAGGCTCCTCGTCTTCGCCAACTGGAGATACAATATAGTATTCAGTATCTTCGATCTCAAGTCTCGTGACAACCTCGACCTCGACCTCGTTTCCTTCATCGTCCGTAAGCAGGATGATGTCAGTCATATCTTCCATGTTTTCACCTCTTTGTTTGAATAGTGCTGCTGTTTTTATCTAAATATCCTTGAAGTATGAAGGTTGCTGCGATCTTGTCGACAAGCGACTTCCTCTTTTTCCTTGAAAAATCCGCTTCCAGCATTATCCGGTGCGAGGCTCTTGTAGTAAGCCTCTCATCCCAGAATTCTACCTTCATGCCTGTGCGTTCTTCAAGGAAAGCGCCAAAATCAAGACTCATCTGGGCTTGCGGCCCAATGGTCCCGTCCATGTTCTTGGGTAGTCCCACAACGATGCCTGTTACCGAGTACTCGGAGAAAATCTTCGAGAGCTCGGTCAGGTCATCCTCCATGGATTTCCTTTTTACAGTGGTAATGCCCTGGGCTGTATAGCCTAAGGGATCGCTCACTGCAACGCCGATTGTTCTTGTTCCAACATCCAGTCCTGCATACCTCATAAATAATTTGACCTTTCCTAATTCGTGCTTGAATCTCTAAAAAAGGGATACCCGTAAGGTATCCCTCCTATTCTTTGATATTTAAATAGGATTTTAAAACCTCTTCCAGGATTTCATCCCTTTCGAGTTTTCTCACAAGAGCCCTTGCACCGTTGTAGTTCGTGATATACGTGGGGTCCCCGGAGATTATGTATCCGACAAGCTGATTCACTGGGTTATAGCCCTTCTCCTTCAAAGCATTGTAGACCTCTTCCAGGATACTCTTGGTAAGATCCTTCTTATCTCTTTCAAAGTCGAACTGCATTGTATTATCTTTATTGCTCATATTCACCTGCAAAAAAGCAGATTCACCCCCCACTAATAAACTACTATACATTACATTATAAATTATTTGGGGGTGAATGTACACCTTGAACCAGGATTATTTGATTACTGTTTCAATAAGTTTATGAACTAACTGTAAAGCTTCCGCAGTTTTTTCAGGATTCTTGCCGCCTGCCTGAGCCATATCAGGCCTTCCACCGCCACCGCCGCCAGCTACTTGGGCCATTTCCTTGATGAGCTTTCCTGCATGAAGTCCTTTTGCTGTCAGGTCCTTCGATACCATTACGGAGAAGTTCACCTTCTGTCCGTCCACCGAAGCCAATGCTACCACGCCTGACTTAAGCTTGTCCAGAACTTTCTCTGTTATCTCCCTGAGTGCAGAAGCATCTGCATCCTTGACCTCGCCACGTACCAGTGAAACACCAGCTATATCCTCCCTCGAGGATACAAGTGTATCGATGGATCCCTTTGAAAGGCTCCTCTTGAGCTCCTCTATCTCCTTTGACCTTGCCTTAAGCTCTGCAACATTTGCAGAAGCCTTCTGGAGAAGGTCCTTCTCGCTCGATTTAAGTGTCTCAGCCACTGACTCAAGCAGCTCTTCCTTTGCAATGGAAAGCCTGTATGAGTTCATTCCCGTCACTGCCTCAATCCTTCTGACTCCTGATGCTATTCCGGACTCAGACACTATCCTGAAGAGACCTATCTCTCCGCTGTTCTTTACGTGCGTTCCGCCACAAAGCTCCCTGGAGAAATCTCCTACTGAAAGGACCCTTACCTCATCGCCGTATTTTTCATCGAACAGTGCCATGGCTCCGCTCTTCTTGGCCTCCACCATATCCATGATGTCAGTCACAACCGGCATTGCCCTGAGGATCTCCTCATTGACGATCTCCTCGATCCTCTTCAGCTCTTCAGCCGTTGCTCCCTGGAAATGGTTGAAGTCGAACCTGAGCTTCTCATCAAGGACAATGGATCCAGCCTGGTTGACATGGTCTCCCAGAACTATCTTCAGCGCCTTATGGAGAATATGTGTAGCAGTATGGTTCCTCTGTATGGAAGTCCTTCTTGCCTTATCAACCGAAAGAACGGCTTCACCCAATGAAAGCTCACCTTCAGTCACAGTCACTGCATGTACAGTATTACCGCTCCTGCTCTTTCTGGTATCAGTGACCTCGGCTTTGAAGCCTTTTCCTGTCACAAGTCCTGTATCTCCTACCTGACCGCCCATTTCAGCATAGAATGGGGTCTTGTTGGTAACGATATAGCCGGTGCTTCCAGCAGAAAGCTTATCGACTTCTGCAACTCCGTCAGATACTGCAATTATCTCGACATCCGCTTCAAGTACATTGTATCCAACGAACTCAGTCTCATAGTGTTCAGAGAAGGTGTCTATGCCCTGAAGGCTTCCGCCCATGTAGTTGCTCTCGCCCCTTGCGCTTCTTGCCCTCTGCCTCTGCAGCTCCATCTCTTCCTTGAAGGCCTTGAAGTCAACCTTCATGCCCTTCTCGGCAAGGATCTCCTCTGTGAGCTCAAGCGGGAATCCGTAGGTGTCATAAAGCTTGAACGCATGGGCTCCGCTGAATACGTCGCCTGAAGTCTCAACTATATATCCGTTAAGGAGCTCTGTACCCTGGTCTATTGTCTCCAGGAACTTCTCCTCCTCAAGTGCAACTATCTTATTTATGTATGACTTCCTCTCCACAAGGTCAGGATATGCATCCTTGTAGCTATCTATGACAGCCTCGATGACATGGTTAAGGAACTTGCCCTTTGACCCAAGTACCTTGCCGTGCCTTGCAGCACGTCTCAGGAGCCTTCTCATGACATAGCCCCTTCCCTCGTTTGAAGGAAGCACTCCGTCGCTTATGAGGAAAGCTACGCTCTTCGCATGGTCAGCTATGATCCTTATGCTTATGTCTGTCTTTTCATCCTCGCCATAGGTCTTTCCGGTAATCTCAACAACGCTTTCGATTATGTTCTTCAGTATGTCTATCTCAAATATTGACTTCACACCCTGCATGATGGTGGCCATTCTCTCAAGACCCATTCCTGTGTCTATGTTCGGAGCAGCGAGCCTGTTGTAGTTGCCTTCCTCGTCCTTGTCAAACTGGGTGAAGACAAGGTTCCAGAACTCAACCATCTCATCTCTCTCGCCAGCCTCGATGAATTCCTCAGTGGTTGTAACCACTCCGTCGGCCTTGTAGTAATGGATCTCAGAGCATGGTCCGCAGGGGCCTACTCCAATCTCCCAGAAGTTGTCTTCCTTACCAAGCCTGAAGATCCTTGCAGGATCTATGTTCGTCTTGTTCTTCCATATCTCGAAGGCCTCATCATCCTCGAAATATATGGTCACATAAAGCTTGTCAGTTGGTATCTCAAGCTCCTTTGTTACAAACTCCCATGCCCATGGAATGATCTCTTCCTTGAAGTAATCTCCGAAGGAGAAATTCCCGAGCATCTCAAAGAACGTGGCATGCCTCTTGGTCCTGCCCACGTTGTCTATGTCTCCAGTCCTTATGCACTTCTGGCAGGTCGCGATCCTTGTTGAAGGAGGCGTCTTCACGCCAGTGAAGTATGCCTTGAGCGGAGCCATTCCCGCATTGATGAGAAGCAGCGACTTGTCATCCTTCGGGACCAGTGGGTATGAGTCAAGGACAAGATGTGCCTTGCCTTCAAAGAACTTCAGATATCTTTCCCTTATTTCACTTGTACTTAGCCTGTTCATTTCGTACCTCCAAATTTTTATAGCATATAACACACACATATATAAGAACAATAAATAAAAAAAGCCTTCATCCCAGACAAGGGACGAAAGCTATGCTTCCGCGGTACCACCCTAATTATGGACAAATGTCCATCTCTTTCGGAAAATCAGCTCCAAGGCAGCTTCATCGTAATTAACCTCAGGGTTCTCACCAACCACCCCTTCTCTTTAGGTAAATAAAACGACTACTCATCCTCTTCATTGCCGGAATATTACTATAAAATTATAGATAATTGAGGGCTATCTGTCAATAGTCCAAAATCCCTGTAAATCATAGGTTTTCAACCCAGGTTTTCAACTAACTGGACCTTCACTCCGCTGGGATCCTTCACGAATATGAACCTTATACCCGGTCCAGGCTGAAAAGGTCCGCTATGGACGGGTATCCCCTTCTTTTCTAGCACTTCAATCATCTTATCCAGGGATTCTACAACAAACCCCATCGAAATGTCATCTCCATGGGACACCTTGCAGCCTTCCTCTGAAATCAGTTCAACCTGAGTTTCACCATCTCCAAGGAAACAGAACTCCATCTTAGGTCCTGCCTTGAACCTTCTTATTATCGGCAGCTCCAGCAGACCATTGTAGAATTCAACCGACCTTTCCATGTCATCCACGTGCAGAGTAGTCCAGCAGTATCTCATATCCTAACCCCCAAATATTAATCCATTTCCTATATCATACACTATCATCCACCCTGATTCATCAGTCCGTTGACACGATAAACTTAAGAATTTTGTCATAAAATCAGTACCTGCAGGTATAGCCAGCAGGTACTGATTAACCAAACTATCTGTTCTTGGTCTTTGCTGAAATCTTAAGGATAAGCCTGGCATCAATCTGGTCGACAAACCCATCCTCATTGTAGTCGGCAGCCAGAAGCTCACGATCGTCCAAGGCAAGCTTCCCTGCCAGGTATTTCAATATGATGTTCGCATCTATCCTGTCTACGATACCATCTTCATTGACATCACCCGGAAGGACCGCCGGTTCAGCTACCCAGCCTGACATGGTTGCATTTCTATTTCCGTCGTAGTTCCTGACGGCTCCAGAAGTCCAGAATAATATGTCATAGGTATTCGAATCTGATGTATCAGGCACCGAGAAATCCGCAGTCCAATAGCCATTCAAGTCAGGAACAGGTTCCCTGAAAACCGGACCATTGTCTCCATCAATAATTACCTGCACATATTCTCCTGGCTCTATGTATCCATTAACAAGGTCATCTACAACGTTTGCGGATATGAATCTGATGCAGCTGAGGATGAACAGCCTGTCTGTCATTCCATCCGACACTGTCAGCTTGAGTCCACCTTGTAGGTCAATTCCCATTGGCCCGAAATTGATTTCGAAGAAGCCTTCATCATTTGTAACTCTGTTGTATGTCGTGTACTCTGTATCATTTGAGTAGACCCTTATTTCAACGCCTGTGGATGCCATCCAACCTATGCCATCAAGGATCTCTGAGTCAGTATGTGCAGTAAGCTCAGGATTTGGCGCCCAGAAGCTGACAATGCAAGTGTCGTCATCCTGGTCCATCTGTGTGACAATTCCATGGTCCTGTGCGGTAATGTCATAAATCACCTCAATGCCCTGTGGCACTGAAAAGTCGGCAATGAAGCTTCCGTCAATTACATCTGATGACCTGCTGACCTGACCTCCTTCAAAGAAGATGGTAACAAAAACAGGTGAAGCCAGATTGCTGGAACCGGTTATCTTTTCATTCCTGATATCCACCAAATCCACAACCAGGTTCGGTATGATCAGCTCCCTGAACAATCCGTTGAACTCAACAGTAATCCTGTCTCCGGGATCAATAGTAACAGATTCTGGAAACATGAACCATTCACCCGAAGGATAGTTAAATGTGCTCGCGAACTCTATACCCGAACCAATCAGAGTGATCGTGTAGATGCCTTCGGAAGTACCATCTCCACTGAAGTTCATCATATTCTCATATGGGAAGACCATCATTGAAGCAATCTTTGGAACTATCCATCTGACACTTGTGTTGTCTCCGTCAGGCTCTATCTGTGATACGAGACCATTGTCACCTGGTTTTAACACATATACTAAATCAGAGAAAGTGGCACTCCAGTTTCCCTCTGATATCAAACCATCGGCACCGTATGGACCGCCTTCTACGAATACACTTGCGTATATTTGGTCAGGGCTGCTCGTCGTACCGGAAACGGTATTTGTAGCTGCATCCACCAATGTTACCGCGATGTCCGATACAATCAGATCCTTTGTCTGACCTGCAGCTGAAAGAACTACCCTGTCACCTACAGCAACATCAACTCCGTCAGGAATAACATCAACACCTGAATTCCCCGAATCATAAGTGAAGCTGCCGAAATACTTCAGAGTATCCCCAGCATCATATAACTCAATGGTACAGTCCATCCCATCAGTACCATCAGACGAGAAATTTACAATATCCTCAAGAGGCCAGGCATGTATGTGTGGAAGTACCTCACCTTCGGCCAATACAGTTCTATACGGAGCCAGAAATATTAATGCCAGAAATGAAAGCACCATAAGGCAGAATCTGAGCTGATACCCTTTTGACAGATGACCATATGAATCTACCATATCAGACCATCCTCCTTTACAGGCCCTTGATTCGCCCGTATCTTAATCTGAATTTTCTGATTATATTTTAACTGAAATATTGAAATGTGCTATGTAATATCAGTTAATATATGGCAAATTTTTACAGATTCACTTAAATCATTTTGATTTAATCTCGGGTCATCGTGGAATAATAGATATATTAAACATGAGAAGTCAGCGGGAAAGTACGGATTCATTTTCTTTATCCTTATATTCCTGTTTTTACTTTCAAAACTTCGTAAATAATTTATTTTACGCAAATAATTTTTGTAAAATATAGTATGAACTAACGAACTGCCGTACAATTTAACCAAGAGGTGATAATATGCTTCCTGAACAGCTTGTCAGTCTGGCAAATGATATTTTGAAGAAGAAATGTGAAATGCAGAATATAGAACTTAAGAGTTCAGAACATGGAGCAACAGATAGGCTTTACGATACCCTGTCCAGCTTTTCCAACCAATCAGGGGGAGGAATAATAATATTTGGTATTAGCGAAAAGAATGGATTTTCTGTATCTGGAGTATATGATGTTCAGGATCTGCAGATTAAAGTAACAAATCAGGCTTTGCAGATGCAGCCTGTTGTAAGGCCTGTTTTCACAGTTGCTGAGATTAATGGAAAGAAGATCGTGAGTGCTGAGGTCTCTGAATGCGAGATAAATGACAAGCCATGCTTCTACAAAGGTACCGGCAGATTGAGAGGTTCATACATTAGGGTTGGTGAATCTGACCAGCAGATGACAGAATACGAAATCTACAGCTATGAGGCCTTCAGACGAAAAATCCAGGACGAGCTCCGCATTGTCGAGAGAGCCTCCGTTGATGATTTTGATAGTATTGCTATTGAAGAATATCTGAAGAAAATAAGAAAGGCAAAGCCAAACCTTGCGATGCTTGACGATTCTCGAATTCTCCACCTTCAAGGCATGGTTGACGGAGGAAAACCTACAATCGCAGGCGTACTTATGCTCTCAATATTTCCTCAGGCCTATTTCCCTCAACTTTCAATAACTGCCGTCGTTGTGCCTGGAACTGAAATCGGAGATACAGGCCCGGATAATGAACGCTTTATCGACAACAAGAGAATAGATGGAAGAATTCCACAAATGCTTGAGGATGCCATGATGTTTGTTCGTAGAAATATTCGGACTGCAACAGTTATTGACCAGGATGGAAAAAGAACCGATAAACCTGAATACCCGCTTATTGCAGTAAGGGAAATTATCCTGAACGCCCTTATCCACAGGGATTACAGCATGCATACTGATGCTTCACCCATAAGGCTGATATTGTACCGTGACCGGATTGAAATTGAAAATCCAGGCGGTCTTTACGGAAGGACAAGATTGTCCGACCTTGGAAAGCTTGCTGCAGATACAAGAAATCCATTCATAGCTGGTGCACTTGAGGTCCTTATAGATACCGAGAACCGATTTTCCGGGATACCCACCATAATTAACGAGATGATTAAGGCAGGACTGAGACCAGCCTCATTTACAGATAGCCATGGCAGGTTCAAGGTTACCCTTTATAACGGACAGTCTGCAAATGCTGTTATTAAAGAAAACTTAGGAAGCTATATGGATACATCAGAGCGAATCCTTGCTTTTTGCAATATCCCGCGTTCAAGGGAAGAGATCGCATCATTCCTTAGAATGGATTCCCCTTATTATGTCATCACGAGATATGTCAGACCGCTGGTTGAAAGCAACAAATTAAGGATGACTCTTCCTGATACCCCCAAGAGCAAAAAGCAACGATTTGTTGCTGTATGACCATATAATCTGTTTATTGCACCATAGTCACTTTTTTTCTAGAAAAAGTCCAATGAAAGATATAGCCGATAATATAAGGTGCTGTTGCAAAATAGCGCC
>DIXH01000077.1:12690-33971 GCA_002428605.1 Clostridiaceae bacterium UBA6085 | reverse complement strand
CATGCCTTCGACTTCAGTCGAGGGTTAGTTGACACTGTGTCTCCTTATCTGAAAAAATTAAAAAGAAAATCTTCGCATGCTTCCAGCCTGGGGAGGATACCCTTAAGCTGGATCCTTTCAGGCTGGGTGAAGCCTTCCGAGAGAATGCTCCTAGCTCCGAAGAACACCTTCCCGTCGAACCAGGCCGATGCATGGTATTCACCGCGTATCGCCTTAACCATCTGTATGGCACCTGATGAAAGTGCAGGTGCTATGTAAGGCTTGAATCCTGTTTCCCTTATCCTGAAGTTTTCGCGTTCGGTCCTTGCCGCAAGCTCGTCAGAGACTTCCTCGTCATACTCTGACAGCGAGTTAACTGCAATTATCCCTTTGCCATGGGGTCCGTAAACCCTGAGGTCGTCCCTGTATACGCCCATCTCTTTCGCGATATACCTGGCCCTTCCCTCCATGACTCCGAGCCCGAAGCCCCGTATCCTCTCAGGTGCTATGCCCCCGTTTATCATGAGGCTCATGCAAAGCTGGTCGACAGGGTCGGATACTATGAAGTACATGCCTTTGAAGCCTGATTTTTCAGCATCCCTTGCGTACTGAAGAAGTACTGCGCTGTTCTTTTCAAACTGCACCATCCTGACGTCACTAAGGCCTGTTCCTAAAGGCGGAACGCCAAGTGAAACCGTGAAAACCAGTATGTCGCAGTCAAGAAGCTCCTGATAAGAGGAGCCGATGACTTCAGGCATGGGTCCTCCATCGCTGACCTCATTTACTTCCAGCTCATATCTTCTCACCTTATTTGAGTCGGGGTCGTATATCCTTATGGTGCCTATGTCTTCTCCGCCCAGGAGCCTGAGGCCGGTCAAAAGGGTTCCGCCTACATCTCCAAGACCTGCTATTGACACTTCAGGCTTCCAGGGGATTATCGGTTCAAGGTCCTGGAGGGTCTTCGCCATATGGACCTTCAGTCCTCCAAGCGAGTCCTCCTCATCAATAAGGATCCTCACCCCGGTGTAACCCAGAAGCTCCTTCATGCTCTGTGCCACATGTCTGTTAAGCCTGACCCTTTCATCTGTCAGGTATATGGGTCTACCTGCCGCCTTAAGCTCATCGATCCCGGACAGGCAGTTTTCCTCCTCGTTCTCTGCCACCAGAGCCATCACCGAATCAAGCAGCAGAGGTTCGAGGCTGTCCAGGAAGGCAGGTATGTCAAGGGAGCTTGAGCGCCTTGAGCATTCAATGTACGCCAGTATTTCATCAAGTGAGAAAGTGTTCCTCATATTTTCTCCTTTCCGTTACCTTATAAGCCTGTCATACCTCATGAGCTGCTCCAGGTCTGATTCCAGGTAGCTCGAGGGGCTTCTTGAGAGGTCATATGCAATGTCCCTGCCCTTGTCAGGAACCCTTGGCATTGTGAATACATGGCCAAGGGAGGATAGCGTTAGCTTCCTTTCGTAGTATTTGTGGAATTCCTCCTCGAGCACCTTCAGTATTTCAAGGGCGCACTCTATGGAGACCCTTGAAAGCTCGAAGAGAGCCTCATTTCCCGCTTCAAGTATGAAGTTCGGGGAGGTGTAGGGAAGTATCAGATTTACAGAGGGTATAAGGTTCCTCTCCGGGAACGAGCCTCTCCATAGTGCATTTCCTCCGATGAACGGATAAAGGTCGATTTCGTTGAACCAGACCTTGAGCCTTGGTATGTAGTATACGGAGTCCACAGAATAGCCCTTGTGGGCCATTAGGTCAAGGCCCCTTGCCGAAAGTATTCCGGTGATGATCTTCCTGACCTCGATTCCCTCCTTCTTGAGGAGAGGGTTTAAGGCCTTCATCCTGTACCCCTTGTGGAGCAGTGTATCAACCAGTATTACAGGCCTCTTGAAGGAGGCAAGGGTCCTCACCTGGTCCTCAAGGGACAGGTAGAAGGGGACCTCCCTTATGGTAAAATCCTTCATGTCTGAGTTGAAGTATTTCTCAGTATGGAGGGACTTGGTCACGGTATTAGGTATGAGCTCCCTGTCCAGTATGTCACCGTAGGGGACGCACATGAGTTCGCCGAGAGTCCTTGGTATAGTGACCTTCATCGAGACACCGTTCTCCCTGCAGATCTTCTGTATCATACCCTGGTGCAGCATCAGCGGTTCATAGGGTATGAGGAGTGTTCCGGGGAAAAGGCCGCAGATGGCCTTCTGAAGCCTGTTCCTTGCTGAAGATATGGCTGCAGAAAGCTTCAGGTTCGTCCTGAACGGGTCCTTCAGTATGTTGTCTATGTCAAGGTTCAGTACGAGAGGGGTCCTCATGTCCACATACAGCAGGGGATGCTCGTCAGATAGCCTCCTGAAGTTGCAGTGCTCCATGATCGAATGGAATCCAGCTTCGTCAAGGAGAGCATGCTTCGGAAGGTAAAGGGCATATTCGTAGTCCCTTGAGGTAGCGAAGGAAAGGGTCTCTGTCAGGAGGATCTGCTTGTAGTTCCTCAGCCTGTCCGGAGGGTCTGAAAAGAAGCCGTCAAGGACTATGATCCTTCCCTGGTTCTTTTCCCTGACAAGGTTCGCGAGTCCGGGTTCGCCTACCTCCTTCAGGATGTTTTCGCTTCTTGCCCAGTGGAACATGGAAAGTCCCACAGGGTTTCCGGTGTTCATGTCCTTAAGCACCAGGACCCTTCCTGATGGCCTCCTGTAGTTGCTTCTAACAAGGCTTCTTATCTCATCGCTGTCTCCTCCGAAAAGCCTTGCAATATCCGCATCAAGCTCTTCGTCATAGGCAGGCACTACCTTCTTCTCAAGGAACGACATCTGAAGCAGTGTCTTCTCCACTGGTGTCTTCTGGTAGAAGCCGTTGGTATAGATGTATTTTTGTGCAAGAGGGTCGATTAGGGATGAGATGTCCCTGTTTTCATCGATGTTGACCCTAATCTGGGTGGAGCTTATCTCCTTTAGGTCCTTAGGTAGGTCAAGGAATTCCACATATTTCAGTATGCCCCTTATCTTTCTCTTGCTGCCCCTGCTCCTCTCGAAGACCAGGTGCCTCAGCGAGTGTATCGAATCTTCCTCAGGCGGCTTCTTGTAGCTTGAGGCATTCTCAACCACGTCACTTCCGCAGACCATGCTGACTTCACCGTTGAAGGAACCCTTAAGCATCCTTATGTCATCAGTGCTGGACAGGTTGACCGGCATATCCTCAGGATAGAGGTACAGGCCAAGCTCACCTGCAGTGCTCATGTTCAGGATGCTTCGCCTTACCTTGTTCGGAAGGGTCTTCTTGGACCATGAGAATTCGTCGATGGCGAGATATACCTCATAGCCCAGGTCCCTTATCAGGATTGCGATGTTCCTGTGTGATATGGTGAACGGGTCGAAGGTGCCGGGGAAGAACGCATATCTTGTTGCCTCAGTAAGCCTCAGGCTTCCGTGGTCATGTATGTAGCCTGACATGAACCTGTATATGTGGTTCAGGCCTGCGCTCTGCGCGAGGAACAAAAGGTTCCTGTCGTCATGGGAAAGAAGCGTCAGAAGCTTCTTCCCGATCATGTCGAACAGCTGCCTCTTGTGCTCGTCTGATACCATTTCGGAAGCAAAAAGCACCTTGCCGATCGTCGTGAATGAAGACCTTATGGTAAGCGGGTCATAGTCGGACAGGCCGTAAAGGAGAACCCTTGCCATGTTCTTTATCCTTGCGGTCTTCTCCTCCTCTGAAAGCCTGAGGTTCCTGAATCCGAATTCCATGAAGGACTCGAGGCTGGTTCCCAGTGTCTTGAGGATGAGGCTCCTTACCGAGGAGGTCGAGGTCTTGACCTTCTGGAGGAGGTCGTCGATGATTTCATCAAATTCCTTGGCCGGAAGGAAGAGCAGTGACTTTCCCAGCGGCTTCGGTATGTATTCGGTGAACCTGTGGCCTTCTATCTCGAGAGCCCTCAGGAGCTCAACAGAGACTTCGTTCCTTTCGTTAGGGCTCAGCCTTCCCATAAGTGCCAGAAGCGTGTTTCCGGCGGTCCTCCTGACAGATTCGATGGCAGAAACCTTTAGCAGGTTGCAGAGGTGTATGGCGTTGTTGAGCGCCATGGAGCCGTCTCCTGTAAGAGTATAGTAGAGCAGGAGCCTGATCGAGACCCTCTTCACTATCCAGTGAGTGGCGCTTTTAAGGTTGGCAAGATATATTTCTGATATACCTGACCTCCTGTGTTCAAGCTCCTCTGAAAGGGCTTTCCTTCTTGATTGGTCGGCAAGCCTTGCCGAAAGCCTGAAGAGCAGGTATATTTCAGCAGTCTCAGTATCAGGTCTGACCTTATGGAGCTTTTTCCTTAGTGCTCCCATGAAGCTGTCGGAGAATGCTCCGGACATGTCCTGGGAGGTCAGCACCTCAAGGGCGGTAAGCCTCTGTATGTAGGTGCCTGAAAGCATCTCTGAGAGATATCCTTCCATGACTGACGTATCACAGGGTATGTGCCTTAAAGCTCCCGCAAGGAACAGGGAGGTATCCTCGTTCCTGAGCGATGCCGCTGTGTAGCTCCGCATCACGACTTCAGAATACTCGCATACCCTTGATCCCGGAAGGGACTTGAACAGCGACTGCATTATTCCGCCGAGCGAATAGCCAAGAAAGAACCTGTGGCTCTCTATCGTGTTGTGGTCCGGGTAGAGAAGGCTCCTTAGGGTTGAATCAAGCAGGTCCTTTCCCTTGACCATTGAAGATGGCTGCGTCTCCTCAAGAGGCAGCTCCTTCCTGTAGTCCTCGTCAAAGGTCCCGATGAGCCTTCCTATTATCTCGCTTGAATGATGCCTTATGTCATCTTCGGGATGGACCAGGTTTTCCTTAAGGAAGCTTATGACCTGCAGCTTCTGGTTCTGGGTCAGATATGTGGAGTATTCCTCAAGTATCCGTATATACTCCCTGAGGTCCCTCCAGTCCCTGAGGCTTCTTGCCTCCTCCAGCATGGTCTCCATGGAGAACTCGTTCCTCAGCTGCCACATGACCCTTATGTTGTGGTCGATCGCATGGTATTTGAGCCTGTCCACGATTTCCGTGCCGAAGCAAAGGCTGGCGTCCTTGAGTGACCTCCTTACCGGTTCAGCAGGCTTATAAGGGTCAGTGACTACGCCCAGGGTCTTCAAGTAGTCCTCGAAATCCTTGAGCTTGGCATATACCTTTTCGTATCTTCTCCTCTTTGCATCGTCCACGTTATCCAGCTTGTCAAGGATCACAGCAAACGAGTCGTCAAGGTCATATATGTACATTGTGTCCTTTCCGTCGATTTTCCTGTTCTTTACCCTGAAATCAGAGTATATGAGTATGAGTGCCTCAAGGGACAGGTTCTCAAGCTCGAGGTCCCAGGTGGAGTGGTTGACTGCTATGTTCCTTATGTAGTTAATCCCATGCTTCTTGAACCAGATGTCTGAATAGTAGTAGTGAAGGTAGGGGACTCTTCCCATCTCACCGATCTTCACTCCGTACTTGCCGACATCATGGCCCGCAAGGGCTCCGGACACCCTGCCAAGGTCGATGGTAAGACCGAGGGTATTGAGCTGCCTCGCTATCCTCATACCGACATAGTGCACACCTGCCACATGGTCAAGTGTGTTGAAGCCATAGAGCTCACTTGAAAGCTTCATGATCTCAAGGATGCAGTCATCCTCCATGGCCTTCATGAACTTGCCGTACTCGTCCTCCTCCAGTGCCTCATACTCTTCCCTGGTGAGGAACTCGAAGCTGTGAACGACATGGAACTCCTTAGAGTCGCTCTGCGATTCAAGCCTGCCAAGCTCCCTGTAAGCCGCTGTGTATATCGCTGCAAAGTCCGATTCCTCAGGGGTGAACTCCCTGTCCCTCGAATCCCTGAAGGCCCTCTTCACCATATACTCATATATGTCCTTGAGGTCCATGTCCGGAACGTCTGAAAACTGTGACAGGTTACCCTTAAGGATGCCGAGCAGGGTACCTCCCGAATAGTCGAGCAGGCTGTTAAGGCTGTAAAGGTCCTTTATGAAGGTCTTGTCTGACGAAAGGAAAAGCGCAGCATCCCTGCCCGGACCCAGCTTCTTCAAGAATGCAGGCGAAGAAAGCCTTTTCCTCAGATTGTCCTGAAATTCCCTGTTATGAGACTTACCCATAGAGATTGCCCCCCAAAGCGCACGATATTCTCTGTTCCCCTTTATTATATCCTGACGGAAGCTTCTTTGCATTTTAATTAAGCTTTAATCGAAGGGCGGTATAGTCATTGTATGGAGGGCAGAGCCATGTATGATGACAGGAACAAAAGAGATAAAGACAGATTCATAAAGGGACTGATCATCGCATTCGTGCTGATGATAGTAGGGCCTGCCATTTTCGGCATAATAGGGTCCATAATCATCGCGCTCCTTTCTGTGTCCTTCGGGCTCCTGGTTGCTGCCCTGGCCCTTATAGCCTCTCCACTCCTGATCCTTCTTTTGCCAGGCACGATTCTTCTGGGACTGCCGGCGGCCGCTCTCTTCTTCATAGGGATAGGGGTGCTCGCACTCTTCGTGCTCAGCTTTACACTCGTGATAAAGATAATAAAGGCAATAGTAATGGCAATAATTGGAATCATAAGGAGCATTTTCGGAAGATTTTAGGAGGAAATGACAATGGATACTTTCAAGAAGATAATACTGGTCTGCCTCGTGGTCGCCTCGGTCTCGTTCGGCATAGGAGCATGGATATTCTACGAGTCAGGTTTCAGCATGAATGAGTTCGGAAGCCAGATCGCGAAATTCTTTGAATCAGGCAACCTTCCAATAATCGGTGACAACACACTGACACAGGATTTTTCGAGGACCTACACGTTTTCAGCTGATGAGGCAAATGAGATCTCAGTGGACACAACGATCGGGGATGTGACTGTCATCAGCCATGATGGCGATGAGGTTGTCGTGGATATCTCAGGAAGAGTCTCGAGCAGCTACAAGGGCACCATTGAGACAGCATATTCCAGGGATGGGAAGGTCACAGTTGAAGTACTGAAGGATTCAAGCCTGTCTGGTCTTCTTGGACAGAATGAAGCTAAGATAGTTGTAAGTGTCCCTGAAATTGCCCTTGAAGCGATGTCTATTTCATCCGTATCGGGAAAAGTGGACGTCGATGGTATTGAAGCGCTTTCACTGAAGCTTAAGACTGTATCCGGGGGAATCGAAGTGACAGGCTTCGAGGCGGGAAAGCTGGATGCTTCAAGCGTCTCAGGAAGCATATACGCAGACGGTTCATTCGGACTGGACGGAGCTGTCATTTCAACCACATCGGGAAGTGTAGGGCTCAAAGGCCTTGAAGGAAGCTTTTCGGTCAATACAGTTTCAGGAACTGTTGATATCGAAGCTCTGGCGATCGAGGGTGGTTCGGTTGTCACAGTATCCGGAGGTGTGGTAGTGGATCTGCCGGAAGGGGAGTTCTCCTACGACCTCAGCTCGGTATCAGGAAAGATCAGGGTATCCAGGAACGGAAGCGAGATCGAGAGCACCGGATCCTCAAGGGAAAACACCGGGAATGCCCCGCTGTACAAGGTCAAGACAGTATCCGGAGGCATAACTATTAGTCAGTGAAATAACAATGTTCACAATTTGTTCACAATTGTCATTGCAAATTTCCTTATAATATAAGTATCACGTGAAAGGGGGATTATGAGAATGAAAGCATTTGTAGATCAGGATCTCTGTATCGGCTGTGGAGTTTGTGCAAGCGTTGCTCCTTCAGTGTTCGATATGAACGACGATGGAAAGGCTTTTGCTGTTGCAGACGAGGTTGACGGAGCAGACGTTGACGCTGCGAAGGAAGCTGCTGACAGCTGCCCGACATCAGCAATAACAGTCGAGTAAGGAACAGGCAAGGAGACCTTCAGGGTCTCTTTTCTTTTGTCTTTTTTTACGGTATAGTCTAATGTAGATTCGATTTTGGAGGACAGTATGGGCTTTTTCAACAGAAACCATCTATTCAGGCTTATGCTTGCAGCGATATTCCTTGTTCCCATGGTACCGATGTATATTACACCGGCTCTTTTTGTGCCTGTAATCATATTTTACCTTCTGTATACGAGGAAAAATCCTGATGCGTATGCAAGAATGCGAAGGTCCCTTGCTGAGATCAGGAGGTCAAGGTTCTCTCTTGCATTCATGCTCCTTGCAGTATGGTCTCTGGTATCTGTCGTCTACTCGGGTGACAAGGTAATGTCCCTTGCAGGAGCCGCCATATATGCCAGTGCATTCGCCGCCTTCTTCATACTGAAGTTCGAGCTCAACAGGCCCTTCCATACGAAGATGGTGCTTAGGACCTACATTGCTTCAGTGGTTGTGGTTTCAGCATACCATGCAGCTCAGCTGGTCTACTTCGCCTTCTTCAGCCCGAAGCCTTTCGTGAGGACTGAGCATACCTCCTTCATAGAGCACGGTAACATATTAGCCTGCTATATGCTGATTGCCCTGTTCCCCATGGTCGTCATGGCAGTAAGGACAAGGAAAAGGGACCTGAGGCTTGCTGCCTGGTACGCTTTCGTCTCGTGCCTCATAACCGGCTCGATCTTCCTTACAGGCTCAAGGGCCGGTATGCTGGGAGTATTCCTAGGGATACTGACGCTTGCCTTCTACAGCTCAAGGAAGTTCCTGGTCGTGCTGATACCAGCCTCCTTCATGCTTATGGTGGTGCCATATTCCAGGAACAGGATACTCGATATCTTCAGCTATGAGCAGAACTATTCCAGGCTGAGGATATGGAAGGCCGCACTGTACATGTCAAAGGAGCACCCGATACTTGGTATCGGCCTCAACAGCTTTTTCCATGAATATCCAGGCTACGTTGCCAGGTTTCCTGAACTTAACAATCCATATGACAACAACATCGTATACCATGCGCACAATGCGCTCTTCAACATACAGGCTGAGCTCGGAATTCCGGGAATGATCCTCCTCATGCTGATGCTTGTCGCGATGTACAGGAGCCTTGTAAGGTACCTTGGGTCAGACAGGGTTTGGAAGGACGGACTGGCATTCTATTCAGGATTTGCTGTTTCCATGATAGTGTTCGTGTTCCTTAACCTGATCGACAACTATTCCCTGACCCCGAAGATAATCTGCACTATTGCGATCCTTGCCGGAAGCATGCACGGCGATGCAAGGAACAAGGGGATGCTGCACTTCTAGACTGACATCTGAAAGGACTGACATGAGAAGGAAAACCTGGAACATATTATACTTCATCCTTGCTGCAGCCATTATGATACCTCCTGCTGTCGACTACTTCACTGGATATCCCTACAGGTTCGCTGACCCATCCGGGTTTCTGGAGGTGACTGTCACCTCAGTCGTTGACGGTGACACGATACGGACAGGCGACGGAATGGTAGTCAGGCTCATAGGGGTGAATACCCCGGAGACCTCGGGGGAAAAAGAGCTTTACGGAGCTGAAGCCAAGGCTTTCACTAAAGAGAGGCTTGAAGGAAGGAAGGTCTACCTTGAGAAGGACACTTCCGAGACTGATGCTTATGGAAGGCTGCTAAGGTATGTATGGCTTGAGATCCCTGAAAGAGTTGATGATGAATCGATAGGCAGCCATATGTTCAACGCAGAACTTATCTCAGGAGGCTACGCACAGCCATACGAGTTTCCACCTGACACGAGATATTCAGGGATCATAATGAAGCTTGCGAGGCTTGCCCGGGACGGTGGAAAAGGTCTCTGGAGCATATCAAGGCAGGGTACTACCAAAGGCACATATGTACCATGAGATTTTTGTGAAGAATGTATTAATTTTTAAGGAAGCCCTGTTTCCAATTGTTGGAAACAGGGCTTTCCAGCGCATTACGGACTTTTGTTCCTATTCTAAATATGCATAAATGACCGTATAATTGAATCAAAGCAATATACTTGCGATGGGAGGGATCGAGATGGAATACAGGTTTCCGGATAAGTTCTTTTTCGGTGCAGCAGCGTCAGGACCGCAGACAGAGGGTACGGCAGGCAAGAAGGGCATGGACATCTATGAGTTCTGGTACGAGAGCGAGCCGGAAGACTTCTACCATATGGTAGGACCTAAGGTTGCCTCTGATTTCTATCACCGGTATGCCGAGGACATTGGCCTCATGAAGGAAATGGGCCTTGATTCATACAGGACCTCCATTGAGTGGTCAAGGCTGATCCCGGACGGAACCGGTGAAGTTGACCGGGAAGCAGTTGATTTCTACAACAATGTCATAGACGAGCTGCTGAAGCAGGGTATAAAGCCATATATCAACCTTTTCCACTTCGACCTGCCTGCAGGTCTGCAGGAGAAAGGCGGATGGGAATCAAGGGATACTGTGGATGCATATGTCGATTATGCAGCTGCCTGTTTCGAGCTTTTCGGTGACAGGGTCAAAAACTGGTTCACTTTCAGTGACCCTCTGGTACCAGCTGAGCAGGGCTATGTGGAAGGCACCCACTACCCGAAGGTAAGGAACCTCAAGCGGGCTGTCCAGGCAGGCTATAACATGATCGTAGCCCATGCCTCGGCTGTCAGGGCATTCAGGGATATGGGAGCAGATGGTGAGATAGGCATCATCATGAACCTCTCCCCTGTATATCCGAGGTCAGATTCAAAGGAGGACATGGAAGCGGCAGAAGCCTGCGACCTGTTCATTAACCGGTCTTTCCTCGATCCGGTGCTTAAGGGTGAATTTCCAGAGAAGCTTGTCCATATGCTTGAGAGAAGCGAGATCCTTCCGGAGGTAAGGGAAGGGGACAGGGAGCTGATATCAGGAAGCAGGGTCGATGTCCTTGGTGTAAGCTACTTCAAGCCAAGGAGGGTCATGGCGCCGGCAGACAGGCTTCAGGAAGGGCTTAACTACTACTTCGTCAACTACAGGATGCCTGGAAGGCGCATGAACGTATACAGGGGCTGGGAAATCTACGAGAAGGGTATCTATGACCTGCTTACGGACCTGAGGTTAAATTACGGAAATCCGGTGTGCTTCATAGCAGAAAACGGCATAGGCGTAGAAAATGAGGAGAGGTACCGCCTGGATGGTGAGATACATGACACATACAGGATCGACTACATGAAGGACCACATGAAGTGGATACTAAAAGCCATTGAGGAAGGTTCAGAATGCAGAGGATATCACGCATGGTCATTTACCGACAACTGGTCATGGAACAACGGCTTCAAGAACCGCTATGGCTTCGTGGCTGTAGACATTGCCACACAGAAAAGGACGGTAAAGCTTTCCGGCGAATGGATGAAGGATGTCACAAGGGACAGGGGATTTTCGGATTGAACGATGAATGGCCGGGGAGGCAATGATCTGCTTCCCCTTCAAATGATAAGAATGAGGAGGATATTATGGCTTTTCAGAAAGGGTTTTTATGGGGCGGAGCGGTAGCCGCGCACCAGCTCGAGGGCGGCTACAACGAGGGTGGCAAAGGTCTCAGCGTTGCAGATGTCATGACTGCGGGAGCACATGGTGTGCCGAGAAGGATAACAGATGGAATCATTCCGGGAGAGAACTACCCGAACCATGAAGCGATAGACTTCTATGGCAGATACAAGGAAGACATAGCGCTTTTCGCTGAAATGGGTTTCAAGTGCTTCAGGACATCCATAAACTGGCCGAGGATATTCCCGAACGGGGATGAGACTGTCCCTAACGAGGAAGGCCTGAAGTTCTACGACGACATGTTTGACGAACTTCTTAAGCATGGAATCGAGCCTGTGATCACCCTTTCCCATTTCGAGATGCCCTACGGGCTTTACAAGAAATACGGCGGATGGAGAGACCGAAGCTTAATAGACTGCTTCGCAAGATATGCAGAGACGGTGTTCAGAAGGTACAAGGACAAGGTTAAGTACTGGATGACCTTCAATGAGATCAACAACCAGATGAACCTGAAGAACCCTATATTTGCCTGGACAAATTCCGGCATCCAGTTCAGGGAGGGGGAGAACAGGAAGGAAGTGATCTTCCAGGCTGCGCATAATGAGCTTGTTGCAAGCGCTCTTGCGGTGAAGATCGGCCATGAGATAAATCCCGAGTTCAGGATCGGCTGCATGGTATCGTTCCATCCGGTATACCCTTATTCATCAAATCCTGAGGACACGCTTCTCGCACTCCACACAATACACGACAGGATATTCTTCACAGATGTCCACTGCCGCGGCCATTATCCTGCATATGCGCTCAAGGAATGGGAGAGGGAAGGCTTTGACATAAAGATGGAGCCAGGTGACGCTAAGATCCTTGAAGAAGGAACAGTGGACTACATAGGCTTCAGCTACTACATGTCCGATACGGTCAAGTCAGGAGCTGAAGGGGAGAACAAGGACCTTGTCACAGGTTCACATGTAAGCGTAAAGAATCCTTTCCTTACGGCTTCAGACTGGGGATGGGCCATAGACCCTGTAGGCCTCAGGAATGCCCTCATAATGCTCCATGAGAGGTACGAGAAGCCAATGTTCATCGTTGAGAACGGACTTGGTGCAGTCGATGTCATAGGGGAAGACGGAAGCATAAATGACGACTACAGGATAAATTATCTCCGCTCACACATCGAACAGATGGAAAAGGCGATAACCTATGACGGAGTGGACCTCATGGGATATACCCCATGGGGCTGCATAGACCTTGTATCCTTCACAACCGGCGAAATGAAGAAGCGCTACGGCTTCATATATGTCGACAAGGACAATGAAGGCAAGGGAACACTCGACAGGTCAAAGAAGAAGTCCTTTGACTGGTACAGGAAGGTCATTGAATCAAATGGTGAGGTCCTGTAAGGCGGGCAAAAGGCAGGAAATCATCAAATGAAGAAGGTTCAGGCGAAATGCCTGAACCTTCTGTTCTTCTTTCGTTTTATATTTCTTCTTTTGTTCCAATAATGGATTAATACTGCTTTCGAAGGTTAAATCTATTTTCCCTCTTCAATCAGCTTTTCAGCAAGGGCAAGGACCTTCCTGCCATCCATCATGCCGTAGTCGGCATGGGGGATCATTGCAGCAGGAATCCCATTCCTCGCACATTCCTCTGAAATACGTTTGAATGAGAATCTGATCTGGGGTCCGAGCAGTATGACATCAGCATAGGGGATCACCTTCGGAAGGTGACCCTCTCCAAAGGCGGAGATCTCCGCTTCAAGTCCTTTCTTGTCGGCCTCAGCCTGCATCCTCTTCATGAGTACACTGGTGGACATGCCTCCGCCGCACAGGAGTACTATTCTGATCATTATTCTCCTAATCCAGGTCAGTGCCGTTTGAACTTATGACCTTGTTGTACCAGCCGAAGCTTTTCTTCTTTATCCTTCTCATGTCCTTCAGGTCATTTTCTTCCCTGTTGACATAGATGAATCCATATCTCTTGCCGAAGCCCTGGTGTGTGCTTACAAGGTCGATCGCTGACCAAGGGCAGTAGCCAAGGAGGTCGACACCGTCTGTCACAGCAAGCCTTGCCTGCTCTATGTGGTCTCTGAGGTAATCTATCCTGTAGTCATCGTTGACTATGTCACCTTCTTCAAGCTTGTCGTATTCTCCAAGTCCGTTCTCTGTAACAAGAAGGGGAAGGTCGTAACGGTCGTTTATCTCCCTTAAGGTGCTCCTGAAGCCTGCTGGGTCAACGGTCCATCCGAAGGATGTGAGCTTGAGGTTTGGATTCTCTCCCTGCCTGTAGACACCCTCCTCACCGGATACGATCTGCTGGTCTGCCCCTGCAGCCTTGTCAGAGCCATCGTTTTTGCTTGCAGCAACTGTTGCAGTTGAGTAGTAGTTGAAGGCAATGAAATCCGGCTTTGCAAGTGAATGTCCAAGGATAGCCATGTCGCCTTCCTCGATTGTTGGAGTCCAGCCCCTTTCCTCAAGATAGCTCCATGCGATGGAGTTGTATCTTCCGAACACGCACATGTCGAGGTACAGCCAGTTCCTTATGGATGTCCAGTTCATCGCTGCTATGATATCGTCAGGATTGCAGGTTTCAGGGTATATAGTTGTTATGTTCGGTGCAGGACCTATCTTGCCAGGAAGCTTCATCTCATGGTAGAGAGTGATGGCCTTCGCCTGTGCGAGAAGCATGTGGTGGTTCTGCTGGTAAATTTCCTTCTCGATGTTCTCTGTTCCAGGTGCCACTATTCCAAGTGCCGCACCATGGAGTATCATCATGTTCTGCTCGTTTATTGTGAGCCAGTACTTCACACGGTCTCCGAAATTGTCATAAAGTACCTTGACATACTCGACATAGGAGTCGATCGTTGCCCTGTTCGACCAGCCACCTTTAAGATGGAGGGCATATGGCAGGTCGAAGTGGTACTGGGTGACAATGGGCTCCATACCATGCTTCAGGATCTCGTCAATGAGGTTTTTGTAGAACTCAAGTCCCTTTTCATTTACCTTTCCGGTTCCATCAGGGAATATCCTAGTCCATGCTATCGAGAACCTGTAAGCCTTGAGGCCAAGCTCCGCGAGCAGAGCGACATCCTCCTTGTAGTGGTGGTAATGGTCGCTTGTGACCTTGAAGTCAGCAAGACCTTCAGGATGGTGTCCCATATCCATCACTGAGAGTCCTTTTCCGTCTTCGTTCCAGGCACCTTCAACCTGATAGGCTGATGTGGAGGCTCCCCAGAGAAAGTCGCTTCTGAATTCCTTAAGCTTCTTATAGTGCATATATATCATCCTTTCGTATTTCATATTCAATAATCAAGGGAGGAAGTGTTTCCACTGTCCTCCCCGCTGCATCTTCTGTTGTGTTGTCTTTAGTTATTCAGCTGGGTGGAGGAGATGTTCCTCGTGGATCGCAGCTTCTTCCTTCGCGTCAGCAGCATCCTGCTTCTTGAAGAACGGGAAGTATATGACTACTGACATTGCGAGTATAAGAGCCTGGACTACAGCACCCTGCCAGCCTGTTACTATGAAGCCGGAGATAATAGGTGGAGTTGTCCATGGTGCCATGACTCCTGAGAATGGAGGCATGAAGCCTATGCTGATCGCCATGTATGTGATGAGCGCTGCAAGTGCAGGTATTACCATATAAGGTATAGCTATGAGCGGGTTCATGACTATCGGAAGTCCGAAGGTTACCGGCTCATTGATGTTGAACAGGCCAGGAACAAGGGCGATCTTTCCGAGTGTCTTGTTCTTTGCTGCCTTTGCAGCTATGAGCATTGCTATTACAAGTCCTATGGTTATTCCAGTTCCGGTCATTATTATGTAGTTATCCCAGAACTGCTTTGTTACTATCTTGGCTCCGTTTGCTACAGTAAGAGCAAGGCCGCTGTCAAGTATAGCCTGGTTAGCTGCAGTGTTTGCAAGAAGTATTCCGTCCATTACTCCGTTGACTATCGTGGTTCCATGGATACCGAATATCCAGAAGAACGGTGCAAGAGCTGAAAGGAACATGATTGCAGGAAGCGAGTCAGTTATGTTCTGAAGCGGGCTCTGAAGCACCTTGTAGATCCATGCCATGAAGTTCGTGTCCATGGAGTTGAAGAGGATGAAAAGGAGCATTGCGCCTGTGAATATGATTCCGGCAGGGATAAGTGCCGCAAACTGCTTGGATACGCCTTCAGGAACTCCATCAGGCATCTTGATCGTAAGGTTCATGTCAAGAAGCTTTGAGTATATGGCTCCGACAACAAGTCCAATGATGATGGCTGCGACCATTCCCTGTCCGCCGCCCCAGTCCTTGTCGATTATGTTTCCGACTGTTATTCCGGAAACCGCATCGGTCTTGGAACCGGGTGAGAGTATGAGGAATGTTACGAGTGCAAGGAAGCCTGAACTGAGTCCGTCATGGTTGCAAAGCTTTGCGTACTGGTATGCTATAGCTACGACCGCAACGAGAGCTATGATATTGAAGGTCGCTGAATATACCTGCAGAAGCGGTGTCCTGAAGCCCTCACCGAAAACCGATGCAAGGAAGCTATTGATGGCATCGCTAGGAAGCTGAGCAAGAAGCAGGAAGATCGATCCTATCATAGTGAGCGGAAGTGTGAAGATGATACCGTCTTTGAGTGCCCTGACTGCTTTGGTGTTGACAAAGGTCATTACGCCGTTTACAAGTTTTTCTCCCATTTTTTCTCTCCTTAGTTTTATTATTTTATATTAGTGCAATTGGTAACATGTCAATGAATAAGTATCAATATAATGATTGCGGCAGCCAGAGAGGCTGTCATATTGAGGCTTGAAGTCTACTTCTTTGCTGCAACGATCTTCTCAGCAAGTGCAAGTACCTTGACCCCATTCATCATGCCGTAGTCAGCAGGTGGTATTACATCTACAGGTACGTTGAACTTCTCAGCTTCAGCGGTTATCTTTTTAAGAGCGAACCTTATCTGAGGCCCGAGAAGGATGACGTCAGCTGTGGGTCCGACCTTCGCAAGCTGTGACTCAGGATATGCAGCTATGTCAGCATCAAGTCCCTTAGCCTTTGCAGCCTCCTGCATCTTCTTCACAAGCATGCTTGTGGACATTCCTGCCGCACAGAGTAGTACGATTTTCATTTTTCATTCCCCCTTGATTATTTCTTTGCTTCGATTAGGTCCTGGATTGACTTTCTCATTTCTATCAGCTGAGCGATGAGATTCTTTTCCGAGATTGCCGTCATCAGGTGATCCTGACTGTGAATGAAGAGTGCAGAGATTTCAACCTTCTCACCGTTGGCTTCCTTAAAAAGGAATGATGTCTGTGCCTCGTGTGCCTTCTCCATTGCCTCGTTTGCTTTTGTTATGCTCTCTCTAGCTTCATCAAACTTACCTTCGTTTGCCAGGGTCAATGCTTCATAGGCATGGAACCTTACATCCCCGGAATCGATTATGATCTGCATTATGAGTTCTTCCAATGCATTCGCCTCCTTTGTTTTACACTATACATATAGCAAGTGCCGTGCCAAAACACTGCAAAACATAGGGCATTATTATTGATAGTCAAGCAAACAGCCAGTACAGCGGGTTTCAGGAGAGTAAGAATTTTTAAGGAAAACCAGGCAATCAAACAGTGTTTCGAAATGTATCGAGGGTACTTTGCAGTGTTTCGGTCAAAATCTTCAGTGTTTCAAAAAATGGCCGTAAAACACTAAAATAAAACTCTTGAAAACATTAACATTAAACAGCAGATATAAGATATGCCGAAATTAAGTGAAATAATTTCGTTTATGACTGAAAAAGTTAAACTTAATGACTGAAAATGTGTGGAATGGAGTGATTGTGACTGGAATTTTCGAAACACTATCCGAAATGAAGTGAAAGAAGCAATGTTCTGCTGGATCGGAGTGGTTTGCATTGAAGTAAAGTGACTGGTATGAAACAGGGGAATGAAAAGAAGGAGGTGAAACCACCTCCTTCATGAAGGAAGTGTTTCCACTTCCTTCTTAAAAACCTAAATTCAGTTATTCTGCTGGGTGGTGGAGGTGTTCCTCGTGGATCGCAGCTTCTTCCTTCGCGTCAGCAGCATCCTGCTTCTTGAAGAACGGGAAGTATATGACTACTGACATTGCGAGTATAAGAGCCTGGACTACAGCACCCTGCCAGCCTGTAACTATGAAGCCGGAGATAATAGGTGGAGTTGTCCATGGTGCCATGACTCCTGAGAATGGAGGCATGAAGCCTATGCTGATCGCCATGTATGTGATGAGCGCTGCAAGTGCAGGTATTACCATGTAAGGTATAGCTATGAGCGGGTTCATGACTATCGGAAGTCCGAAGGTTACCGGCTCATTGATGTTGAACAGGCCAGGAACAAGGGCGATCTTTCCGAGTGTCTTGTTCTTTGATGCCTTTGCAGCTATGAGCATTGCTACTACGAGTCCTATTGTTATACCTGTTCCTGTCATTATTATGTAGTTATCCCAGAACTGCTTTGTTACTATCTTGGCTCCGTTTGCTACAGTAAGAGCAAGGCCGCTGTCAAGTATAGCCTGGTTAGCTGCAGTGTTTGCAAGTAGTATTCCGTCCATTACTCCATTGACTATCGTGGTTCCATGGATACCGAAGATCCAGAAGAACGGTGCAAGAGCTGAAAGGAAGATGATTGCAGGAAGCGAGTCAGTTATGTTTTGCAGCGGGCTCTGAAGCACCTTGTAGATCCATGCCATGAAGTTCGTGTCCATGGAGTTGAAGAGGATGAAAAGGAGCATTGCGCCTGTGAATATGATTCCGGCAGGGATAAGTGCCGCAAACTGCTTGGATACGCCTTCAGGAACTCCATCAGGCATCTTGATCGTAAGGTTCATGTCAAGAAGCTTTGAGTATATGGCTCCGACAACAAGTCCAATGATGATGGCTGCGACCATTCCCTGTCCGCCGCCCCAGTCCTTGTCGATTATGTTTCCGACTGTTATTCCGGAAACTGCATCGGTCTTGGAACCGGGTGAGAGGATGAGGAATGTTACGAGTGCAAGGAAGCCTGAACTGAGTCCGTCATGGTTGCAAAGCTTTGCGTACTGGTATGCTATTGCTACGACCGCAACGAGAGCTATGATATTGAAGGTCGCTGAATATACCTGGAAGAGCGGTGTCCTGAAGCCCTCACCGAAAACCGATGCAAGGAAGCTATTGATGGCATCGCTAGGAAGCTGAGCAAGAAGCAGGAAGATCGATCCTATCATAGTGAGCGGAAGTGTGAAGATGATACCGTCTTTGAGTGCCCTGACTGCCTTGGTGTTGACAAAGGTCATTACGCCGTTTACGAGTTTTTCACCCATGTTATTCTCTCCTTAAATTGAATTTTGTCGCATGCAACAATTACAAGATAATTCAGAAAAACCATGATGTCATATGTTATTGAAATTGGATGATTCCTGCAGCCTTTAGGCGGCTGCGTAAAATATGGATGGATTATTTTTTTGATGCCGCAATCTTTTCAGCTAATGCAAGGACCTTGACTCCGTTCATCATGCCATAGTCTGCAGGTGGTATTACGTCTACTGGTACGTTGAATTTCTCAGCTTCAGCGGTTATTTTTTTAAGAGCGAACCTTATCTGAGGCCCGAGAAGTATGACGTCAGCTGTAGGGCCGACCTTTGCAAGCTGTGACTCAGGATATGCAGCTATCTCAGCCTCAAGTCCCTTTGCCTTCGCAGCCTCCTGCATCTTCTTTACAAGCATGCTTGTGGACATGCCAGCAGCGCATAAAAGTACGATTTTTATCATTTTTCTGTTCCTCCCTTTAGTTATTCCTGGCTTCGATGAGGTCCTGGATGGACTTTCTCATCTCTATGAGCTGGGCGATGAGGTTCTTTTCGGATATAGCGGTCATCAGGTGGTCCTGGCTGTGGACGAAGAGGGCTGATATCTCAACCTTTTCGCCGTTTGCTTCCTTGAACAGGACTGATGTCTGTGCCTCATGTGCCTTTTCCATTGCCTCGTTGGCCCTCTTGATGCTTTCCCTTGCTTCCTCGAACTTGCCTTCATTTGCAAGGGTCAGAGCCTCATAGGCATGGTACCTTACGTCACCGGAATCGATAATGATCTGCATTATGAGTTCTTCCAATACATTCACCTCCTTGTGATTTTTTTAAATAGCTTGTTTCAATCAAATGCCTGATATTTTGACCATGAGACTAATCATTCCTGCTATTCCTTGGTAGTGAGCCTAATGGCCTGTTCAAGGACCTTCGCCCCATTCATCATTCCGTAGTCCTGAGGCGTTATTACCTCGACGGGGATCTTGTACTTCTCGCATTCCGCCGCTATCTTCTTGAGGGCGAACCTGATCTGAGGCCCTATGAGCACAACGTCAGCAGTGGGAACGTACTTCGCGAGCTGTGACTCAGGATATGCGCTAACCTTCAGCTCAATGTTCTTTGCCCTTGCCGCATCCTCCATTTTCCTTATCAGCATGCTTGTCGACATCCCGGCTGCACAGAACAATACTACTTTCAACATAAAATCTACCTCCGAACATGTTCTTTGATGGTAATCGCTTTCAAATGAAAACGATAAAACTCTTTAAAACAATTATACTACACTTGAAACAATATAAAACACTATGTATTATGGAGAAAGATATGAATTTTTAGTGAGGTTATGATGAAGAGGATAGATAAGGTATACTCAAGGCTCTGTGAATACAAGAACCAGGACGGGGTGGATGCAAACACTCTATCGGAAGCTTTAGGCCTTACAAGGGCCAATGTCAGCTTCGACCTTAACAGGCTTTATGAGGAAGGCAGGGTCATGAAGCTTTCAGGGAGACCTGTGAAGTTCATTGCAGCTATAAATGTGAACAGCCTTCACAAGGGCACAACAAGCGAGCTGGATCGTTTGGGGAAGGAGAGCCCAAGCCTGAAGACGGTTGTCGACCACGCCAAGGCCGCAATACTCTACCCGCCAAAGGGGATGCACAGCATCATACTCGGCGATACCGGCGTCGGAAAGTCAACCTTCGCTTCCCTGATGTACAAATATGCCGTGGAATCGGGGGTGAAGTCAAAGAACTCCCCGTTCATAGTCTTCAACTGCGCGGATTATGCAAACAACCCTCAGCTCCTCACAGCTCAGCTTTTCGGAGTTAAGAAGGGTGCGTTCACAGGAGCGGACCAGGACAGGGAAGGGCTCCTTGAGAAGGCTGACAACGGAATACTGTTTCTGGACGAGGTGCACAGGCTGCCTCCGGAAGGGCAGGAGGCTCTCTTTGTTTTCCTCGATAAGGGAATCTTCAGGAGAGTNNAAGACATTCACGAGAAGGATTCCGATGACGCTCAGGATACCTTCACTCAAGGAAAGGGCAATAGATGAGAGGCTTGGACTCGTCAAGACCTTCTTCAGGGAGGAGGCGGCGAGGATAGGTCATGAGATAAATGTGTCAATGAACCTGATGAAGGCCCTGCTCATGTACGAGACAACAGGGAACGTAGGACAGCTTAAGAATGACATACAGATCGTAACTGCAAAGTCCTATGCGGAGTTCCTGACTGGAAAGAGGTCCAGGGTGGAGCTCTGGAGCGCTGACCTTCCGCCATATATCAAGGAAAGCCTTTTCAATGAGAGGGGCTACAGGGACATATGGAACAGGCTCTTCGAGAATGACCTGGACAGCTTCAACTTCGGGAACGGGAGCAAGGTCCAGTCACTCACGACGAAGGAAAATACCATTTATGACTTCATTGAGAGAAAGATAGGGGAACTTAAGATAAGGGGAGTAGACGAGAAGGAGATAGACACACTCATGGAGGGCTACATTTCTGAATTCGTCAGCACCTACATCGAGAAGAACAAGGATGGTCTTACAAAGGCAAACCTTGCCAACATCGTAGGCTCAGACATCATGGAGATAAGCGACAAGATATATTCCCATGCAATTTCAAACCTTGGGATACAGTACAACGGGAACACCTTCGTGGC
>DIXH01000077.1:0-12665 GCA_002428605.1 Clostridiaceae bacterium UBA6085 | reverse complement strand
TTAACATGATAAGGATAAGCACCGGGCTGGAAATACTGGAGGATGAGGCAGCATTCCTGGCACTTTTCTGGCTTCCGGCTGATGTGACGATCAACACCAAGGACAGGGTCAGGATAGTTGTCATCGCCCATGGAGGCAGCACTGCAAGCTCCATGGTGGACGTTGCGACTAAGCTCCTAGGGGAAAGCTGGGCATATCCCATAGACGCGGCCATAGAGGTCAGTCCGCAGGTCATATTCGACAGGCTGAGGAAGCATGTATCAGAGAATCCAACGACGGAGGGCTATCTGCTCATGGTAGACATGGGAAGCCCGACGAATTTCGGCCATGAGGTTGAGGAGGAATTCGGCGTCAGGGTAAAGACCCTTCCTCTCGTTTCAACACTGCATGTGCTGGATGCGACAAGGAAAGCGATATCCGGAGTAAGCCTTGACGAGATATACAGGGATACGATAGCGGTCACCCCTCAGAGCATGATCCCCGGACTGTACCAGAATGAGGAACAGTCGGCAAGGTATGTGATACTTACTGCGTGCCTGACGGGAGAGGGAAGCTCACAGGTAATGAAGAGCTTCCTGAAATCAAACCTCCAGTATAACAAGAACATCTTCGAGATAATGGCCATTAATGCCATCGACAGGGACTCGCTCATCAGCAAGGTGATGAGGATCAATGCCGAGAGACCTGTAGTAAGCCTTGTATCATCTATTCCTGTGGAGATGGACATCAAGTCATATTCGCTGACAGAGGTTTTGTCCCTGAGTGCAATAAAGGAGATACAGGCTGAGATCGACCTGAAGACGCTCATCGTAAACATGGACCAGGTGCTGAAGGATGTGCTGGTGTCTATCAAGGAGGATGGTCTGAACTACAAGGTCAATGACCTGATCAAGGGCATGGAAAGGGACCTCGGGTCCATAATACCCTCAGACATGCTGCCGGGAGTGATCATACACATAGCCTGCATGGTTGACAGGCTGGTGTCGGGAGAACCTGTAACTCCCTTCGAAGGCAAGGATGAATACATTTCGGAGAACTGGGAAAGGTACGACATTGTGGAAAAGGCCCTTTCGGGTTTTGCAGGGAAATACGGAGTGAAGGTTTCAAACGATGAGATATGCTTCGTCATGAAATTCTTTGAGAAGGATGAATGAACAAGAGCCGGATGACCATTCATCCGGCTCTTGTTCACTTAAGTCCTGCTTTTTCCTTGAGGCTCTTCACAAATTCCCTTCGTGCAGACTCCTCCATTGGCTCCAGCATGATCTTGACATCCTGACCTTCCTTGAGGACGATCGTGACCTGGTCCTTGAATTGCCTGACCTGCCTGATGTTGGTATAGGCTATGGCCGGTTTCCTGAAGACTGATGACATGACCCTCAGCGATTTCTCCTCAAGCCTCAGATATACGCCGCCATTCCTCGTGAATGCGGTGTAGGCCGAAATCGCAAGCGCAAACTCAATAGCTGAAAGAGGTATCAGAAAATACCACTTAAGGGAATCACCGCTGATTGCGACAAAGGCGAGCACCAGGAATGCAAGTGTCGTCCATGCTATACCTGATATCAGATATTCCTTTTTCTTCTTGATCCTAAAATCCATCATCCACCCCCACGTACAGTATACCAATCCCAAAACTCAGGTGCAATGACAGAGGATTCGTAGTAGAATGTACTGTATCTAAAAAACTATGGATCATATCCAAGGAGTGCAGAAGATTGAATATACTTGCAGCAGAATCCATATCAAAGAGCTTTGGCGAGAAGGTCCTGTTCAGGGATGCCACATTCGGCATATCTGAAGGGGACAAGATAGGAGTAATAGGAATAAACGGAACAGGGAAGTCGACTCTTCTCAAGGTCATATCGGGTGAGCTTCCATCTGATACCGGCAGGATAGTTTACATGAACGGTGTGAGGATATCGGTGCTTCCTCAGGATCCCGAATTCGATCCCGAGGATACAGTCATTTCTGCCATATTCAGCGGGGAAGGTTCGCTTTCCATAATAAGGGAATACGAAGAGGCTGTCTTAAGGTCAAACGAATCACCTGAAGACCAGACCTTTCATGATGAAGTGATGAGGCTTGCAGGAAGGATGGACGACGAGGGTGCATGGGGCCTTGAATCAGAAGCCAGGGCAGTACTGACGAGACTCGGTATAACCGAATTCTACAAGAGGACAAAGGAGCTTTCGGGAGGCCAGAAGAAAAGGGTGGCCATGGCAAGGGCGCTGGTCCTTCCAAGTGACCTGCTTATACTCGATGAGCCCACAAACCATATAGACGATGTCACGGTATCCTGGCTTGAAGGCATGCTCAAGAGCAGGAAGGGAGCGATACTCATGGTGACCCATGACAGGTACTTCCTTGAGAGGGTGGCTGACAGGATGCTTGAGATCGACAGGGGCGAGGTCATTTCCTGGCAGGCCAATTTCTCAAGCTTCCTTGAACTGAAGGCTGAACGTGAGGAGCTCCTTGAAGCCGGAGACAGGAAGAGGCGGAAGCTCTTCATGAAGGAGCTCGAGTGGATGAGAAGGGGTGCCAAGGCCCGGACTACGAAGCAGAAGGCAAGGATCGGAAGGTTCGAGGAGCTGGCCCAGACGGAGTCAAGGCAGGAGCAGTCCACTCTTGAGATCAAAGCCCTGTCATCGAGGCTTGGCGGAAAGACCATTGAGCTACAGGAAGTCTTCAAGGCATATGACGGGAATGAGCTTCTCCATGGCTTCTCTTACAACCTGCTCCGCGACGACAGGGTCGGTATTGTCGGTATCAACGGACTTGGAAAATCTACGCTCCTGGCGATAATGGCTGGTGCGCTGGAACCTGATGGCGGGAAGGTGGAAACAGGAGAGACCGTAAGGATAGGATACCTTACCCAGGACTACACGTTCAGGGATGAAAGCATGAGGGTCCTTGAATACATAAGGGACGCTGCTGAAAGGATCGAAACCACAGACGGCATGTCGACGGCATCCCAGCTTCTTGAGACGTTCATGTTCCCTTCTGAATTCCAGTGGACCCCGATCAACATGCTTTCGGGAGGCGAAAAGAGGAGGCTCATGCTTCTTAGGATACTCATGGAGAAGCCGAACGTGCTGCTTCTCGATGAGCCCACAAACGACCTGGATACCATGACGCTGGAAGTGCTTGAGGACTTCCTTGATACCTTCAGCGGAGCGGTGGTTGCAGTTTCCCATGACAGATGGTTCCTCGACCGCATGGCCAGGAGGATCCTCCACTTCGAGGGGAGCGGGAAGATCACAATGCATCCCGGCAACTATACGGACCTCTCCGAACATCTGGAGCAGACTGAGGAAGAGGTTCCTCTATCACAGACACCGGTCAAAGAGGAAAGGAAGAAGGAAAGGGCAAGGAAGTTCAGCTACAGGGAACAGAAGGAATACGAGGGCATAGGCGACAGGATAGCAGGTCTTGAGGACAGGATATCGATGCTTGAAAAGGAAATGGAGAAGAATGCTGCCGATTTTGAAGCTTTAGGGAGACTTATGGAAGAGAAGACCATGAGTGAAGCCGAGCTTGAGGAAGCCATAGAAAGATGGGCTTATCTTGAGGAGCTGGCTGAGAGTTTCACAAAAAGCAATGAATAAACTTAAAGGGTGCCAAAACCACTTAACCTGGTTTCTGGCACCCTCTTAATTTTAGTATCTGAATTTTTAAACCCCATGGTTCTCACTGGAAACATCCTCATATGCAGTGAATGACGTGAAGAACCTTTCAGCACCGAAGCTGGCCTTCTTGTCCTTGCTTCTGATGAGTGCAACGCTTGAAACAAGGGGCTCCTTAAGCTCCACTGCGGCAAGCTGCTGGCTTGGGTTATTCACCGCAAGCCTTCTCGGGAAAAGCGTGATGCCGATACCTGATGACACCATCGTAAGAAGTAGCTCGTGCCCGCTTAAGGTATACTTGACGTTTGGCATGAATCCTGACCTCCTGCATGCATCCATGCAGAGTCTGTTTATTGTGGATTTATGGTCAAGAAGAATGAAGGTTTCGTCTTTCAGCTGCTCCATACCAACACTTTCGAGCTTTGACAGGGGA
Source organism: Clostridiaceae bacterium UBA6085 (assembly GCA_002428605.1). Lineage (GTDB taxonomy): Bacteria > Bacillota > Clostridia > Clostridiales > Clostridiaceae > Youngiibacter. The sequence goes on along the minus strand of DIXH01000077.1, from coordinate 8,606 downwards.
TGACCGGATGAACATACCATAACTAGGGGGTCGTCCATCAGAGGCTTGATATCATATTTCTCCATATCCATGAAATCAGTCCTTGCGATAGCCAGATCCAGCACATGGTTATCGAGCATGTAGACTATTTCCTTCTGCTCCCGTTCAAGGATGTCAAGCTGTATCCTCTCATTTGCCTCCTGGAACTTTGCCATCATGCCGAGCAGGTTGTACTGAGCAAGGAAAGGAAGCGTCCCAACTTTGACTCGGCTGACCTTCGTATCACCAAGGGAGGAAAGCCTGTCGACAAGCTCCAGGTAGTCATTCCTTGATTTTTTTGCAAACTCAAGGAAATGTTCTCCTGCAGGTGTCAGTTCGATTCTAGACGATTTCCTGATGAAAAGCTGGGTACCAAGCTCTTCTTCCAAAGACTTGATCTGCTTTGAAAGGGATGATTGGGAAATGAACAGCTCTTCGGCTGCATGTGAAAAGCTCCTGCTGCCCTCTATTGCGAGAAAATAGTGAACCTGGCTGTAAGTCATTATAATTCCGCCTCATCTTTCATTATAGGTATTAATTTTACTACTGCAGGACTCTGTTGTGAACACTCCTGAGAAATTCTTCTTAATAGTTGAGCCTAACGGCATTGACCTTGCATATTCCATATTGGAATACGTGGATTCCAGAACTGAATTGCAGTGGATGAGGTAATTCTGATTAAATATAAACGTTAACACCAGTTCGAATGAAGATAAGCATATTAGCTGCACATCTCAATCTACATACGGCAGAATGCGTACTGACAGTTTCAGGAGGGACGTGAAGCTTCCTTTCATGAATAATTGAGTAAGGATTGATGAGTTATGGAGAAGAAAAAACTGGGACTTTTGATCGGCATTGCAATTGCAGCCGCTTTAGCCATTTTCCCTGTCAACGGTCTAACATACGAAGGAAGGATGACTCTTGGGCTTACGCTCATGACTGTCGTATTCTAGGCTTTCCAGATCGCACAATCGGGCTATACTTCAGGACTTTACCTGGGGCTTCTCATAGTCACAGGCTGTGCTCCGTCAGGAACCGTATTCGCTTCATGGACCGGTCCTACCATGTATCTGGTAATAGGAGCATATCTCATCGCGGGAGCGGTAAAATCCTCAGGTCTGGGTGAGAGGATAGCATATGCGTTCATCATAAAATTTGTGGACTCATACAGCAGCATCATTATCTCTTCATTCGTGCTTACATTCATCCTGAGCATACTGATACCTCATCCATGGCCAAGGGCGTTCCTCATAATGTCGGTAATGTCAGTTGTCATAAGGAGCGCAGACCTTCCAAAGGAAGATTCGGTAAAGATAGGGTTCTCAGTATTCGCGGCATCAGTGCCGGTATCGCTCATCTTCCTGACAGGAGACAGCGTTATTAATCCACTTGCAGTGCAGGCCTCAGGGATGCAGATTGGCTGGTTTGACTGGCTTAAGTATATGGGAGTACCTGCGATCGCCGCGAGCATATTGACTTGCATTTTGATACTGGTTCTTTTCAAACCTTCTAGAAAGGTAACAATGAACAAGGATGAGATAAGGTCAAAGCTCACCGCTATGGGCAAGCTGAAGGTAATTGAGAAAAGGACACTGATATGGCTTGCGATAGCTGTTACCTTCTGGATGACAGACTCTGTTCACGGGGTTAACATCGGATGGGTTACCCTGATAATCGCAATGATGATGAGCCTGCCGGTAGTGGGAGAGGTCCTGACCCCGAAGTCATGGTCAGAGGTTCCTGTTCATGTGCTCCTTTTCCTTACAGCAGCAATGGCTATAGGAAAAGTCGGCGGCGCCACGGGAATGAACGCATGGATAGCTGACACCATACTTCCATCAAGTGTTCCTGCCAATCCATTTGTATTGGCTGCAATGATTGCCGCGATATCGATAGTGATACACATGGTGCTGGGAAGCGTCATCGCTGTAATGGGAGTTGCGATTCCAGCGCTGCTTGCCTTCACGCTGCCCATGGGGATAAACCCCTTGATACCGACGTTCCTTGTCTATACCGCCATAGCATGCCACTACATTTTCCCTTTTCAGCATCTTAACATGCTCGTTGGTCAGGGGGAGGAGAATGGAATGTATTCCCAGAAAGAGACGATTAAGCTGGGTATTCCGCTGACAGCTGCGGTATTTCTCATAACTGTGGCGATAGAGGTTCCTTGGTGGAGGCTTCTTGGGCTTTACTAGGGGAATTGGCAGATGATTTCGAAAGGATGGTTTTTATGAGGATAATAGTAGGGATATCCGGAGCAAGCGGAGTGGTCATGGGGTACTACCTGCTGAAGGCATTGAAGCAGCAGGAGGGCTGCGAGGTTCACCTCATCATGTCAAAGGGAGCGGTGACTACCTGGGAGCTTGAAACCGACATGCCGCTTTCAAGGCTGACTGGAATCGCTGATGTGGTACACAGCAACAAGAACCTGGCTGCTTCGATATCAAGCGGGTCCTTCATAACAGATGGAATGATAGTTATACCCTGCAGCATGAAGACACTCTCCGCAATCAGCACAGGTTATGCTTCAAACCTCCTCGTAAGGGCGGTGGATGTATGCCTGAAGGAGAACAGGAGGGTTGTGCTTGTACCAAGGGAGATGCCCATGGGCAAGGTTCACCTAAAGAACATGAAGGAGGCCGCGGACATAGGATGCACGATTGTCCCTCCCATGCTTACCTTCTACAACAACCCCCGGTCTCTTGATGACCAGATAAACCATGTGGTGGGTAAGGTCCTCATGCAGTTCGGCATGAGACATACGAAGTTCATACCATGGGAAGGAGCGACCTGTGATGAAGCATCTGAGCTATGAATCAGGGGAAGGTATATACAGGATAGAAGCGGACGTCCTTATCTGCGGCAGTGATATTTCCATAGCCATCTGCGGAGGGGATACTCCACATATAGGAGCTGTGGCGCTGGCTTCCCCGAGGACGAGCCTTGCAGACAAGGAGAAGACCTCAGCTTCGGCTAGCGTAATATGCGTCACGGGTCACAAGGAGGATGAGCTTGCAAGGGCAGCAGCCCTGAAGCTCGCTGCGAGGTTTTCCTGCCAGACAGCAGTTGCAGCAGGCATACACATCGACGATGCATCGGAAGATGACATAAAGGTCCTCTGGAAGAACTATGAAACCGTGATGGTTATGATAATGGAAGGGCTTGATGTCCATTTAAGGAAACGGCAGCAGCCAAAGACAAATGTGATCTGATCCTATCTTAGTGAAATTGGGCTTAAGAATGTTCGGAAGCTAACAGCAGGGAAGATGAAGCGACTTTATGGTAGCTTCATCTTCCCTTGCTGGTTTTTTGGTATATGGATTTATTGACAAAAATTAACGAATCAAGGCATAGATAATGATAAAATAGCAATATACGCTGGTTTTTAATGTAAAGAAGCTCCTGAGGTGCAACACAAATTATCAAATCGTCAATAACATGTATCTGTTATTTAAAGCCTTCGCGGGAATTGATACTAATTAGTATTAAATCCGTATATTTGATAAGATGCGATGAAATTGTATAAAATCTATGGTATCATTGGATTACGGCAAAGAGTTGAGCCGTGAAGGAGCGATGAACTTGAGGATAGACATTTGGTCTGACTATGTGTGCCCGTTCTGCTATATTGGTTCCACAAGGCTGATGAAGGCCCTTGAGGAAACCGGACTGAAGGAAAGCGCTGAGATTACATACAGAAGCTTCCAGCTTGACCCTGATGCGAAAAAGGGAGAAAGCGGTCCTTATTACAGGAGCCTTGCTGAAAAGTATGGGATATCAGATGATGAAGCGAAGGATAAGATAAGGCAGGTAGCTATGATGGCTTCAAGGGACGGACTTCATTTCACAGAAGAGCTGTTCCACGTAAGCACCTTCGATGCACACAGGCTGGGACATCTTGCAAAAGAAAAGGGTTCAGGAGCAAGATTCACCGAAGCCATGTACCGTTCTTATTTCGTGGACGGTCTGGACATATCATCGAAGGAAGTTCTTCTCAGAATAGCAGAAGAGGCTGGCATACCTTATGATGAGGCAAATGCGGTACTTGAGGGAAGCGATTATTCTTCTGAAGTGAAAAAGGACCAGAAGGATGCAGGGGATTACGGCATAACAGGAGTTCCGTTTTTCGTAATCGATGGAAAATACGCAATTAGCGGCGCACAGAGCCCTGAAAGCTTCAGGAAGGCACTTGAAGGCGCAAGAGATTAAAAACCAGGATAATAACAGGAGGAAAAAATGAACAGTTTCAATGAGATAATGAAGGCAAGAAGGTCATTCTACAACATAGGTGCAAGGAATGTGGTGGAGAAGGAAAGGATAAAGGCGATCGTCGAGGATGCCATGCTGTATTCACCCACAGCCATGAACTCGCAGAGCGGAAGGGTAGTCGTACTGTTTGACGAAAACCATGCTAAGCTCTGGAACATAGTGAAGGAGACACTCAGGAAGGTAGTCCCGGAGAACGCATTCCAGGCAACCAGCGACAAGATAGATTCCTTTGCAGCTGGATTAGGTACAGTACTCTTCTACGAGGACCAAGAGGTGGTCAGAGGACTTGAGAAGCAGTTCGAGCTCTATAAGGACAACTTCGTTCCATGGTCTTATCAGTCCTCAGGCATGCTCCAGTACACTGTCTGGGCAGGACTCACTGCTGAAGGTCTTGGAGCGTCGCTCCAGCACTACAATCCTCTTATAGATGATGAGGTCAGGAAGACCTTCGGAATACCTGACACCTACAAACTGATGTCCCAGATGCCTTTCGGAAGCGTTGAGGCACAGCCTGGAGACAGGAACCCCATGCCGGTAGCTGACAGAGTGAAGATACTGAGCTAATTTAATAGAGATGACAAAACCGGCAAGGATTATTCTTGCCGGTTTTGTCATTTCACTTGATGTTATGTAAGGCTTATTGTCCTCGTCGCTATCGCATCGCAAAAGGCGCTGTCATGCTCCACGAATATTATGGTCGGTTCGTATTCGAGAAGCAGGCGTTCGATCTGGATCCTTGAGAACACATCGATGAAGTTCAGCGGCTCGTCCCATATATGGAGATGAGCCTTCTCGCAGAGGCTGCCTGCAATAAGCACCTTCTTCTTCTGTCCGCTTGAGTAATCTTCGATGGCCTTCTCGAACTGAACCCTGTCAAAGCCCAGCTTCTGTAGGATCGCCCTGAAGAGGGCTTCATCGATATTCTTAAGGATGCAGTAGTCCCTTATGCTGCCCTTAAGCCTTGAGGTATCCTGGGAGACGAAGGATACCTTAAGTTTTGCACCCTTCCATAGCCTTCCCGTGTACTTTATGTCCTCCCCGCATATCAGCTTAAGAAGGCTTGATTTCCCTGAGCCGTTTTTCCCGCGAAGGGCGATCCTGTCACCGGCTCTTATCTCGAATCCTATGCCCGAAAGGATCGTCCTGTCGCCGTAGAAAATGGATACATCCTCAAGGCTCACCAGCCTTTCAGAGTGGAATTCAAGCTGTGATATCTTAAGTGAGTAGGTTCTTTCAGTATCTTTGAACAGCTTTGATCTGTCCTCGATGGCAAGGTTCTTCCTTGACTCGATCGACTTGGAACGCTTCATCATCTTCGCTGCCTTGTGGCCGATATAGCCCTTGTCAGGCTTCAAGCCAGAGTTCCTTGTCCCGATCTTTGTCTTCTCCACCTTGTCCGACCAGTCTGAGGTCCTTCGTGCTGCGTCCTTCAGCCTTCCGATCTCCTTTTTCAGCCTTTCGTTATCCTCTGCTTCCATCCTGTCCTTAGTTTCCCTTTCATTCCACCACGTGGTGAAGTTTCCCTTCATAAGCCCGATTCCGGTCCTGTTTATGGAGAGTATGTGGTCAATGCACTTGTCAAGGAACGCCCTGTCGTGTGATACAAGGATGAAGCCCTTTTTTCCTGACAGATAGCTGCTGACAATTATCCTTGCCTCAAGGTCAAGATGGTCTGTTGGCTCGTCGATCAGAAGGAAGCTCGTTTCCTTCAGGAACATGGCCGCCAGGAGAACCTTGGTGCGCTCCCCGCTGCTTAAGGTGGAAAATGGCCTATAGAGGACATCTTCATTGACTGAAAGGAGGTTTAGCTCCCTCATAAGTTCCCAGTGCAGAAAATCTGGAGTTATCCCTTTTACGATGTCGATCGCAGTCTGTTCCATATCCAGGATGTCATAGGGAAAGTATTCGAAAGGAACGTCAGACGATATGCTCCCCGTGTATTCGTGAAGGCCTTGCAGCAGCCTCAGGAAGGTAGTCTTGCCGCGTCCGTTCCTTCCTGTGAGGCCAAGCCTCCAGTCCGTATCAAGAGTAAGGCTGACATTCTCGAATATGTTGTCGTAGCTGCCTTCATAGGCGAAAGTCAGGTCCTTGATCGAGATCTGTGACAAGTGAGCACCTCCTTATCTGAATATGCTCTTCGTTTCCTTTCTGATATCTGTTACAACGGCGCGCGTCGCCCTGACAAGGTCTCTGGGGTCAGCTTCTATCTGGAAGCCCCTTTTCCCTGCGCTTACGACGATCTTTTCGAAGGAGCCGATCCTATCGTCAAAGAAGGTCCGAAACAGCTTCTTCATGCCTACAGGGCTGCAGCCTCCGCGGACATAGCCCGTAAGCTTCTCAAGGTCCTTCTGGTCGATGAGCTCAATGTTCTTCTCATCAGCTGCCTTCGCAGCCTTCTTGAGGTCAAGCTCTTCAGTCAGCTGCACGACGAACACATAATAGTTTCCGCTGTGGCCCACGGTGACTATCGTCTTGAATATGGAAAGGACATCCTTACCTATCTGCCCTGCAAGGTATTCAGGCGACATCGGTCCTTCAACTATTTCATAGGTCATGAGCTCATATCCGATCTTCTCCTTCTCGAGGAGCCTCATTGCATTTGTCTTCACATTCTTCAAAATATCACTTCCAGTCTTTTTTCAACTTCAATTATAGCAAATATCGAAACGTAAGGCATTCCCTTGTAAGGTGAATCAGTCAGAAGCGCGCCTGAAACGGTCTCCATTGATATTGGTTTTGACTGAAATAGGCAAAATAATGGGATCAGGTATAGTGCTTCTATGATTTTTGTTTAATGGTGTGGAGCTGAAGATATGGGGACTGACTTCACCATCTGCAGCGACCTTTTTTCGATCTGCCCGTGACCTTTGGGACAAACCTCAGGGGGTTCTCCACCGATGATGAGGAGGAGAAGGTGATGCTTACATCGGAAGGCACCTTCATGAATAACGGCGTGATGCTTGAAGGCAGCTTGGTATTCAAGGTGCCTATGGAGATAATATCTGTCTGAATCAGGATATGGACTGAAGTGACATATTACAAGTATGCAGAATCAAAGTTCATGGTAACAGAGATCCAAAATGCCATACGGGAAATGACAGTACGGCATTTTACGTTGGGATGCAAGAGCTTTGGGATATTCATCCAAGATATGCCATGAAATAAATCAGGAGTCAGGGGGTTATATCCTGATATCTTCCGGGAATCGGCTTTTTTGCAGTCAGGAGAAAAAACCTTTACAAATAACTTTTTTGTGCTATATTGAAATTATCAGTGCAATCGCTTGCACAACTTCAGGAGCGTGATATATTGAGAGCATTTGATATCGCAGAAGGAATAAAGGTGCTTGTCTACGGAGACCCAATGGATACCGGTGCAGTCGTATGCGGGCGTGGTAGTGAGACAGTCGCTGCAGGGGCCTTGCTTGTTGAGACAGGGCCTGAAGCCTCAAGGATGAGCCTGGTCCTGGGAAAGAATGATATCGTCTATGGACTTGGAGCAAACCTTGGAGGGATAAACAAGAGGGGCAGGAAGTACGAGAGCTACTGCACGGATGAGCCGGTGCATTCAGAGGAGAAGAAGAGGCTTTATGGGGCCCATAATTTCCTTGTTATCGCCGGCGAAAGCGTGAAGGGAATCTTCATAGACTTTCCTGGACTGATTTCATATGACATAGGATGCTCGGACAAGGATGCCCTGAAGATAGAGGTTGCCGGCACTGATTTCTCCGTATATGAGATCGACGGGAAAGATGAGGACGAGGTTGTCAGGCGATACCATTCAATCATCGGCAGGAGCTATGTGCCTCCCAAGTGGGGACTCGGATATTTCCAGAGCAGATGGGGCTATGAGACCTCCGGGGATGTTAGGCGTGTAAGGAAAAGCTTTGACGACCTTCAGATACCCCTTGAGGGAATATACCTTGACCTCGACTACATGGAGGATTTCAAGGACTTCTCCGTATCAGACGAGAGGTTCCCTGATATGGAGGAGATGGTAAAGGAGTTCAAGGAGGATGGCGTCTACATCATCCCGATCATAGATGCCGGGGTCAAGATAGAGAAGGGCTACGACATCTACGAGGAGGGGATCCTTAATGACCACTTCGTCAAGACCGAAGCCGGGAAGCCCTATGTGGCTGCCGTATGGCCCGGGAAGGTCCACCTTCCTGACTTCCTGAAGCCAGAAACAAGGAAATGGTGGGGAGAGAAGTATAAGGTACTTACAGACCTTGGAATCGAAGGCTTCTGGAATGACATGAACGAGCCGGCAATATTCTATGACGAGGAGGAGCTTGAGAAGGCGGTTGATGC
>DIXH01000001.1 GCA_002428605.1 Clostridiaceae bacterium UBA6085 | reverse complement strand
TATGCGTTTGCATATCGCCAATATACAAAGCTTTGTCATCAGCAATCAGATTTAACAAATCCTTCACATCTTTATACATCTGCCCAATAAGGCTATCGTGCGGCATATTACGTACCAGATTAGATGGTGTTTGATTGTATGGACATATCCGCATCCATAATGTGTTTTGGATAAGAATACCTCATGTCCTATTAACATTTGAATAATGCAAACAATTATTCATTACATTGTGGTGATCATTACGTGATATATGCCAATGTTCTAAGTTCTGTTTATTTCTTGACTTCGCTTGCTAACTCACGACTTAAGTCACGAGTTTGCTCAAGCTTTTTCATCAAATGTGACTGAAAGGAAATTGAAGCCCGGTAGGTCCCTGAAAAGATATCGAGCATGGAAAAAACCGGGACAGCCTGTCTTTTTTTAGAAGGTGTTTTCCGGTTTGGTCCGTTTATCGGAAACCGGGAGGAATACATTTTGTCATATAAGACGTTGGATTCAGGAATCGCAGGCATCTACAAGAAGCTCATTGCCATGGAAGCTGAGGTCGAAAGTCAGGTTGAACTTGCAGTCAGGTCACTTCTCGAAAGGGACATCGATTTGGCTGAAGAGGTCAAGTCAAGGGATGAAATCGTAGATGGATACATGAGGAACATTGAGGCTGAAGCTGTGAGGATAATCGCAACACTGCAGCCGGTCGCTTCGGACCTCAGGATACTGTTCACTACCGTAAAGGTGGTAACCGACCTTGAAAGGGCAGGCGACAATGCGGTAGGCATAGCAAGGATATCCACAAACCTTGGTGCTGAAGAGATATTCTTTCTCAGGGATGAGATACGTTCGATGAAGGATACCTGCGTTAAGATGATGCGGGAAGGACTCGATTCCTTCGTGAGACTTGACAGTGAAAAGGCATACGAGGTCACAAAGCTTGACGACATAATTGACGATAATTATGTGGCCTCAGTCAGGAAGCTGTATGCACACCTGCAGCAGGAGCCTCAATTTGCAAGAACTGCAGCACAGCTTAATTTTGCAATGAAATATCTAGAACGTATAGGAGACCATATGACAAACGTCTGCGAATGGACTGTCTATATAAAAACAGGTGAGCATGTGGAGCTGAACCTCTGATAAAATGACCATTGCCGATCCCTCTTATGTCAGTCGGAAAGCTGTCCGATCTGATACCATGGGGGATCTTTTTTTGCCTGTTTGTCAGAAAGCAGGCACTAAAAAATGCAGTGTGATCTGGAATTTGAAAAATTTAGGGCTGAATACGGGTCTATTTGTATAAAATCACATTTGACTCTTGAAACTGCATAGGGTATCATAGTTAATTGGATACAAATGCAATCAATTTTTCGAGGTGATATAAATGGCAAAACCGATAGTGGCCATAGTTGGCCGCCCTAATGTGGGCAAATCGACACTCTTCAACAGACTTGCCGGGCATAGGATTGCCATAGTGGAGGACACTCCGGGAGTCACAAGGGACAGGATATACGCTGATGCCGACTGGCTTAGGCATAACTTCAAGCTCATAGATACTGGCGGAATAGAGCCCAAATCAGACGACATCATACTTGCCCAGATGAGAAGGCAGGCACAGATGGCGATGGAGACTGCTGACGTCATAATATTCATAGTGGATGGAAAGACAGGACTTACTGATTCCGACCACGAAGTCGCAGGAATGCTGAGAAGAAGCGGCAAACCAATTGTGCTCGCTGTCAACAAGATAGACAGCTTCAAGGATGAGGACAATGCCTATGAATTCTTTAACCTCGGTCTCGGGAATCCTATAACCATATCAGCTTCACAGGGACTTGGACTTGGTGAGCTTCTTGATGAGGTTGTAAGCCATTTCCCTGACTATGATGTCGAAGAGGACCCGGATGTCGTAAGGGTAGCCTTCGTCGGAAGACCAAACGTGGGTAAATCATCACTGATAAACAGGCTTGTGGGTGAAGAAAGGGCAATAGTCTCTGATATTCCCGGAACTACAAGGGATGCGCTTGACAGCTACATAGAGACCGAAGAGGGCAAGTTCATTCTTGTCGATACCGCCGGCCTTAGGCGCAAGTCCAAGGTAAAGGCTGAAATCGAAAGGTACTCTGTTGTCAGGACCCTTACAGCGATTGAAAGGGCTGACGTTGTGGTGCTTATGATCGATGCTGTGGACGGCATAGCCGACCAGGATGAGAAGATCATAGGATACGCACATGAGATGAGAAAGGCCATAATGGTAATCGTCAACAAGTGGGACCTCATCGAGAAGGATGACAAGACAATGGACAAGTACCTGAAGAACCTTAAGTCTGAGCTGAATTTCCTCGCTTATGCGCCGTTCCTGTTCATATCGGCCCTCACAGGCCAGAGGACCCACAAGGTCCTTGCAATGGCGCAGGAATGCTACAGCAACTACACTAAGAAGATCGGCACAGGAGTGCTTAACGATGTCATAGGAAAGGCCCTCATGATGAAAGAGCCACCAGTCATAGGCACAAAGAGGCTTAAGATATACTACGGCACTCAGACCGGAGTCAAGCCTCCTACATTCGTCTTCTTCGTCAATGATCCTGAGTGTCTCCATTTCTCGTACGCGAGATATATCGAGAACCAGTTAAGGGACAACTTTGACTTCAAGGGAACAGGAATAAAGATCGAGTACAGGGAGAGGAAGAGCTCATGAGGATAGGGATCATAGGCGCCGGGAGCTTCGGTACGGCCCTCGGATTCAATCTGGGAAAGAGAGACAACCAGGTGGTCATCTGGGACAGGAAGGAAGAGATCGTAAATGAGATCAATTCCTCACGGACCAACGTAAGATATACGCCGGACTGTCTGCTTGAGGGTGACATAAGGGCAACTACTGACCTCCATGAGGCAGCTTCAGGCAAGGATTTCGTACTGCTTGCGGTACCGTCTCATGTCATCCGTGAAATGTGCGAAAGGGTAAGGGAATTTCTTGATAAGGATACCATCGTGATCAGCATTGCCAAGGGACTGGATCCACAGACCCATGGCAGGCTTTCAGTGACTATGGAGGAGATACTTGAGAACCCTGTAGTTATACTTTCCGGACCCAGCCATGCTGAAGAGGTTGCAAAGTCAATGCCCACCACTCTGGTGGCATCCTCCGGGGATATGGCAGCGGCAGAAAAAGTGCAGGACCTGTTCTTTTCAGACACCATAAGGGTATATACCAATGACGACCTCATTGGGGTTGAGATCGGCGGAGCAGTAAAGAACATAATCGCACTCGCGGCTGGTATCCTCGATGGAGTAGGCTATGGCGACAATGCAAAGGCAGCCCTCATGACCCGAGGAATGACAGAGATAATAAGGGTCGGAGAAGCAGTCGGGGCTAACCGTGAGACCTTCTACGGGCTTACCGGTATGGGTGACCTGATAGTTACCTGCACATCGATGCACTCGAGGAACAGAAGGGCCGGAATACTCATCGGTCAGGGATTCACCATGGATGAAGCGGCCGAGAAGGTAGGAATGGTGGTAGAAGGCATAAAGGCAACCAAAGCCTTCTATGAACTCAAGGAAATCATGGGCATCGATATGCCCATAACAGACCAGATCTACAAGGTGCTTTTCCTTGGAAAAGACCTGAAGGAAGCTATAAAGACCCTTATGCTGAGGGACAGAAAATCAGAATAGACATTAAAGTGGCCAGTACCGAAAAGGTGCTGGCCATAATCATTTCCTTGTCTTCATTTAATGATTCGGATGGTGCTTAAATTGGTTGTTAATAATTGTAACCGAATAATAACCTGTTTAACTCCATATTGAAACAATTCCTTATGATTTTATTGTTATCATTTCATCATAGACAGATGGAATTTTTTTGGTTCCATAAAAAAACATTTTCTCTTTTCTCCTTACGAGGGGGTAATGAAATGAAACTTAAAAGGAGAAGCATCATATTATCGCTGATCGTAGTATTCTCACTTGTCTTTTCGGGATTCTACTTCTCGAAGATAAAAGTGCTTGCAGCTGATGACATCAGAGTCACAACTGCTGACCTTAACCTTCGAAGCGGACCCGGGACTGCTTATCCTGTCATCGCGGTGATTCCTAAGGGTACTTCTGTGACTGTGCAGTCAACAATAGACAACTGGGCGAAGGTAACCTATTCAGGAAAGACGGGATACTGTTCGATGACCTATCTGTCGGTGTCAACAGCTACAAGCGTGCAGCTCATGGCAACAGCAAACCTTAACATCAGGACCGGACCTGGTACCTTGTATCCTGTGATTGGTGTGATACCCAAAGGGGCCACTGTGACGGCAACTTCAATTGCAAACAACTGGGCCCATATTACATACGCGGGAAAGACGGGATACTCATCCATGTCATATCTTGTACCAGTTTCGACGTCAGTCAATGATTTCAGGATAACTACCGCAAACCTGAACTTCAGGTCGGGTCCTGGGACAACCTACCCGATACTGGCAGTCATACCGAAAGGGACTACAGTCAATGTGATTTCTGAATCTGCCGGATGGGCGAAATTCATCTATTCAGGCAAGACAGGCTATGCAAGCACTTACTATCTTCAGAAGGTATCGGCTGAGGCCCCGGTCATCTATACAAGATACACGACAGAGGAGCTTAACCTTAGAAGCGGACCTGGAACATCATACCCGATATTGAGAGTAATGCCAAAGGGCTCACTTGTGTCAGTCCACAGTATCTCAGGCTACTGGGCATATGTCACCTATGACGGGACTAAGGGCTGGTGCCACACTGCATATCTTTCAACTGGATTGAGTTCGGTTGCCACAGGAAAAGGCCTTGTTGACAGAACAGGCCTGGACATTGCACTTACCTTTGATGCCGGATGGCTTTTCGACCAGACTATACCGATTCTTGATGTCCTTGACGACTATGGCATAAAGGCAACGTTCTTCCTCAGGGCTTACTGGGTACAGGACCATCAGGACCTTGCGAAGGAGATAAAGGCCAGAGGTCACAGCATACAGAACCACAGCCTTACTCACCCTCACATGAATGAAATGACCGAGGCTGAGATCAGGTATGAGTTTACCGAGAGCACCAGGATATACTCCAGCATACTTGGAATCAGGCCGACACTCTTCAGGCCGCCGTTCGGTGAGTACAACAGCACGGTGCTCAAGGTAGCGGGAGAAGAGGGTTATCCTTATACTGTGCTCTGGACTGTTGACACCCATGACTGGGCCGACAGCATCAATGGAGTTACAGTTACCACTGACTATATTGTAAACAGGGCACTTACATATGCTTCTGACAATGGAATAGTGCTGATGCATGTGGCTTACGCAAAGACTCCGGAAGCTCTTCCAAGGATCATTCAGGGTCTTAAGGACAAAGGATACAGCTTCAGGACCGTTGCCGAGATGCTTCCATGACAGCAAGATCCATTGGGCTGCAGCTTAAAAGGCTGCAGCCCTTCCTTTTTGATCTCGCTTTTCCGAGCTATCGCTGATCACTTTATATTTATGATAGAATGGATATTGAAGAAGAACTTTAGGGAAGGCGGAAGCACTTGAAGAGATTTAAGAGGATATACATAGAAACAACTAACATCTGCAACCTTGACTGCAGCTTCTGCATAAAGACAGAGCGAGAGAAGCTTATGATGGATGAGATGGAATTTCGGCATATTGCAGAGGAAGCATCTGGATTCACGGACCATGTATGCTTTCACCTAATGGGAGAGCCGCTCTTGAACGGCAGCATTGTTAGATTCCTTGCCATCTGCCTGGAATTGGGGCTTAAGGTGAATCTTGCGACAAACGGCACACTGATCGGCACAATGGGTGAAAGCCTTCTGTCAGCACCTGCTCTTCGCAAGGTGAGCTTCTCTCTTCACAGCTATGAGGCGAACGAGATGGGGATCACGCTTGAGGAGTACCTGAAGGATATCATGGACTTTGCAGAGAAGGCAAAAGGACTGATAATCATAGAGCTCAGGCTATGGAACCTTTCCGGGGAGCTGGCGGAAGGATTGAACACAGAAAACGACAAAGTAGTATCCTATATACTGGAGAGGCTTGGGCTTCCCAGGAATATTCTGACTGAAGGTAAGGGTAAGAACGGAATCAGGCTCAAGGAGGGATTATACCTGGGATTCCAGGAACGCTTCGTCTGGCCTGAGAAGGGGACTGGAAATATTGAGGAACAAGGCTTCTGTCAAGGAATGCGGGACCACATAGGGATCCTTGCCGATGGGACTGTAGTCCCATGCTGCCTTGACAGCCAGGGCTCTATACCTCTGGGGAACGTATTTGAAGCTCACTTGGAGGAAATACTTGCAGGGGACAGAGCAGCTGCCATATACGAGGGCTTCAACGGAAGAAGGCTGGTCGAGGACCTTTGCAAAGGGTGCACGTATATCAGAAGATTTGACAGGAAAGGCAGGATGATCCTATGAAAATCTGCCTGAAATGCGGGAAGAGGATCACAATCAGGGAAAGGCTGTCTCCACTACTTTGCCGGAGAGGAATAACTTGTTTTGGCTGCGGAACTGAATACAGGGAGATAATTGCGCCGTATTCAATACTTCGGAAGATAACTGCTGCCATAATCGGGATCACCATACTGATGTATCCTTTCGGCACGTTTGCCCTCAACATGGCACTATTTGTCTTATATGTACCAGCCGCAGAATTCGTCATGTCGCACTTCAACATTTATGTCCCTGTAACAGGAGAGGACGAAAGGAAATAGGATATGAGGATACAATCCCGTTCATCAGACGTGAAGGAGCTGGAACTTACCATATACAGCGATGGCTTCAGCACTGTAAGCGAGACCAGGACACTTGAAGGCTTGGCAGGGGAAGCTGAGATAGAGTATCTTGATGTGCCAGCACTCATGGAGCCTGATTCCCTGGTGGCAAGGGGACTTGATGTATTGGAATACAGCTTCGAATATGACCTCATAAGCTGGGAAAAGCTCATCAGCAGGTACAGGGACAGGACAGTTCACCTCAAGAACAGGGATACCGGGTCAGTTAAGCTGGTAAGACTCTTTGAAGCTTCCGGAATGCCTGTCTTTCAGGATGTGGAGACAGGAGAGATCCATATCGACAGCCATGACGAGCTGATACTTCCAGTCCACCCGGATGGACTTAGGACAAGCCCAGGCATCCTGATTAAGGCTCATGATGCAGGAAGCGAAATCAATGTAACCTACTTAACAGGTGGACTGTCATTCTCAATGGTATATAACGCGGAAGCTGGCGATGGAAGTCTTGATCTTACCGGATGGGCAAGGATAACAAACTCCAGCGGAAGGTCCTACCGGAATGCAATCGTAAGCATTATGGCAGGTGATGTTTCCAGGGTAAATGAAAGGCAAGAGAGGATGTACATGGCCGAATCCATGGATTCCAATGCAGGCTACGGAGCTGAGCAAAGGTCTGTTTCCGATTACCACATGTATACACTTCCATCAGGGACCGATATTCAAGATGGAGAGTCAAGGCAGATTCAGCTGTTTGCAGCAAGAGAGGTGCCTTTCACAAGGCATTATCTTGCAGGCAGCTCCATGGATGGAGCGCAGCCGGTCATTACCTTCATGAACATCAGTGATAGCAGGCTCGGTATGCCAATTCCTGCAGGGAGGGTAAGGCTGTATGCAACAGACGGCAACTCTCTGAGGTTCACAGGTGAAGCATCCATAGAGAATACTCCGGAAGGCGGCAAGGTTGAACTGAAGACTGGCAGGGCATTTGACATCCAGGCAGTAGGGAGCGAGACGTCGAGGAACCAGCGCAATGGCATCGACTATGTCAGGTGGGAGGCTAAGGTCATTAACCTCAGCAGTGAGACTGCTTCAATCCACTATGAATATCAGATATGGGAAAAGTTCGAGGTAAGGAATGCGAACCTTCCATATGAGATTAAGGATGCGAACACGCTTCTGTTCAAGTTGACTGCTAAGCCAGGCGAAGAGGTCCTGATAAGGTGCGAATACTCATCCGACAAGAGGGTGCATGTGGCTGAAAGATGAAACTGATGCAATTGTTCGTGTATCAAGTTGTAATTTCTGCGATTTGAATGTCAATTCAGGTTATTTTTCCGCAAAAAATGAAATAAATAGAAACGAATCCTGCAATTGAATATTGAACATCCGTCTTTATCATGTTATTATTTGACTAATCATCGCCCGGCAGGAAACCTGCCTGGCATTGGAAGACAAAGGAGGAACGAAATGGGACTTACATTAGCTGAGAAAATAATCAAGGAGCATCTGGTTACCGGTGAGATGAAAGCCGGATCCGAGGTGGGCATAAGGATAGACCAGACACTTACACAGGATTCCACAGGAACAATGGCATATCTCCAGTTTGAAGCCATGGGTGTGGACAAGGTCAGGACCAAGAGGTCAGTAGCCTATATAGACCATAACATGCTGCAGTCAGGACCGGAGAATGCGGATGACCATCTGTATATCCAGACAGTTGCAAAGAAACATGGTATTTATTTCTCGAAGCCGGGAAACGGAATCTGCCATCAGGTCCATCTTGAAAGGTTTTCTGTTCCGGGAGATACGCTTCTTGGCTCAGACAGCCACACCCCGACTGGCGGAGGCATGGGAATGCTCGCAATCGGAGCCGGAGGGCTTGATGTTGCAGTGGCCATGGCAGGCGGTGAATACAACATACCGATGCCTAAGATAGTTAACGTAGAGCTTAGAGGCAAGCTCAAGAGCTTTACTGCGGCAAAGGATATCATCCTTGAGGTGCTGAAGCACTTCACGGTCAAGGGCGGAGTGAACAAGATATTTGAATATACCGGTGACGGTGTTGCTCACCTTTCAGTTCCTGAAAGAGGAACGATCACCAACATGGGTGCTGAGCTCGGTGCGACTACATCCATATTCCCGTCGGATGAAAGGACTCTTGAGTTCCTCAAAGCCCAGGGCAGGGAGAAGGACTACAGGGAACTGAAGGCTGACGAGGATGCTGTATACTCTGAAAAGCTCGTAATAGACCTAGATACTCTGGAGCCTAACATAGCTCTTCCACATTCACCTGATGCTGTTGTTCCTGTAAGCACGGTAAGAGGAAAGAAGCTCACACAGGTTGCAATCGGAAGCTGCACAAATTCATCCTATGTCGACCTCATGAAGGTCGCAAGCATCCTTGATGGAAAGACAGTGCATGAGGATGTCTCGCTTGTAGTATCCCCCGGATCCAAGCAGGTGCTCAGCATGCTTGCGCAAAATGGCGCTCTTGCCAAGATAATAGGGGCAGGCGCAAGGATCCTCGAGTCAGGCTGCGGACCCTGCATAGGCATGGGACAGGCTCCGAGCAACGACGGAGTGTCCTTAAGGACATTCAACAGGAACTTCAAGGGCAGATGCGGAACTGATTCTGCGGACGTCTACCTTGCAAGCCCTGAGGTCGCAGCTTATTCAGCTGTTGCAGGCTTCATAGCGGGACCTGAAGATTTTGATATGAACGTGGACCTAGACATAGAGATGCCGAAGCTGTTCCTGGTGAACGACAACATGGTCGTAAAGCCTGCAGAGGACGGAAGCGAAGTCGAAGTCAAGAGAGGACCTAACATAAAGCCATTCCCCAAGAATACGAAGATGAAGGATGAGGTTTCAGGCAAAGCCCTTATCAAGGTGATGGATGATGTGACAACAGACCACATCATGCCTTCGAACGCAAGCCTTCTTCCTTACAGGTCGAACGTACCTTACCTGTCAGAATTCTGCCTTACTCCTCTGGACAAGGACTTTCCGAGGAACGCAAAGGAGAATGGCGGAGGCTTCATAATTGCCGGGAAGAACTACGGACAGGGTTCAAGCAGGGAGCATGCAGCACTGGCACCTCTTTACCTCGGTATAAAGGGAGTGATTGCAAAGTCATTCGCGAGGATCCACAAGGCGAACCTCATCAACAACGGCATACTGCCGGTTACCTTCAAGGATGAGAAGGACTATGACAGCGTGGGCAAGAACGATGTGCTCGAAATAAGCGGCCTTATTGAGAACATTTCAAGTGGTACACTGACTGTCAACAACGTCACCAAGGGTACAAGTTTTGACGTATCTGTTGCACTCTCGGAAAGGGAGGCAGAGGTCATGGCTGCCGGAGGGCTCCTTAACCTTATGAGCCTGAAGAATAAATAGACATTCCTGACTGCAGGGCTTTTATTAAGCTCTGCAGTCTTTTTTTGCAGCTTATGATTACTGAAACAGAGGTTATTATTACAATGTAAACGAATGATGAAAATCCGGTTAAAAAAGAGGCTTTTTTCACAGCTGTGGTATAATCTAGGCAGAGACCAGATTCAAGGAGGTTTGAAATGGGAATAATCAAGGCAATAGCAAGTGCAATCGGCGGATCGCTGGCGGACCAGTGGCTTGAGGTCGTTGAACCTGACGACATGGGCGACAACACCGTGTTTACTTCAGGCAGGAAGGTAAGACGTGACGACAGGAGGAACAGCAATGTAAAGGGTACTGAGAATACCGTTTCAAATGGTTCAGTGATCCATGTCTATCCGAATCAGTTCATGATGGTGGTCGATGGAGGAAAGGTAGTTGATTTCACTGCTGAAGAAGGCTACTACACGGTAAGCAATTCTTCACTTCCTTCACTGTTCACAGGGAAATTCGGTGATACCCTGAAGGAGACCTTCAACAGGGTCAAGTATGGAGGAGTCACTCCAACTGCCCAGAAGGTATTCTATATCAACCTTCAGGAAATCAAGGGCATAAAGTTCGGGACAAAGAATCCTCTGAACTACTTCGACAACTTCTACAACTCTGAGCTTTTCCTGAGGACGCATGGAAACTACTCAATAAAGATAACGGATCCTTTGAAGTTCTATGCGGAGGCTGTTCCAAGGAATGCGGACAAGGTCGAGATAGATGACATCAATGAGCAGTATCTTTCGGAATTCCTTGAGGCGCTGCAGTCAGCTATGAACAAGATGTCAGTTGACGGAATAAGGATATCCCATGTGGCTTCAAAGGGCACCGAGCTGTCGAAATACATGGCGGATGTCCTCGACAAGAGCTGGAACGACATGAGGGGATTCATAATCCAGGCGGTGGGTATCGCCTCCATTTCCTACGACGACGAGTCGAAGGAACTCATCAACATGAGGAACAAGGGAGCCATGCTTGGAGATCCATCCGTAAGGGAAGGCTATGTCCAGGGCTCGATAGCAAGAGGACTCGAGGCGGCAGGCTCCAACGAAGCCGGAAGTGCGGCTACCTTCATGGGAATGGGCATGGGGATGCAGGCAGGCGGTGGCTTCATGGGCACGGCCTCACAGTCAAACATAGAACAGATGAGGATGAAGGAGCAGCAGGCACAACAGGCACAGCAGGCACAGAATGCAGGGGCTGGAGCTCAGTCGGGAGACTGGAAGTGCGGCAACTGCGGAACTGTAAATACCGGGAAATTCTGCACGGAATGCGGAGCAAGGAAGATAGAAAGCTGGAAGTGCGGAAGCTGCGGACATGAAGTAAAGGGTGCAAAGCCCAGATTCTGTCCTGAATGCGGAACACCTTCGAATTAAGACTTAAGGGTTGGATGTGATAAAATGGCTACAGCCACATACAAATGTCCCAATTGCGGCGGGGGACTGAAATTCGAACCCGCAATCCAGAAGCTGAAGTGTGAGTTTTGTCTCAGCGAATTTACAAGCGAAGAGGTTGAAAAGGCCACTATAGCCATGGAAAGCAGGGCAGACCAGGAAAAAACACATGATGATGCCCATCTGAAGGGATATACCTGTGACAGCTGCGGTGCCGAGGTAGTAACTGAAGAGACTACTTCAGCCACCTTCTGCTACTATTGCCACAATCCCGTGATCCTGTCAGACAGGCTTACTGGAACCTTCAGGCCCGACAAGGTGATTCCATTTGCCTACAGCCGGGATAAGGCAGAGGAAACCTTCCTGTCATGGGCAAAGTCAAAGCGATATGTGCCGAGGGAATTCTACTCAAGCTCTCAGCTTGAAAAGATCTCAGGTGTATACATACCATACTGGTCAGCAGAGGCCGAGGCAAGGGTGGATTATTCAGGCAAGGGTATAAACAGGAGGGTATACAGGGCAGGCAACACGGAATATACAGAGGTAAAGGAGTTCGGTATCGAAAGGCATGGTAAGGTCGATGTGCAGAATATAAGGGAGGTCGCCCTTAAAAAGATAGACAAGGGGCTTCTTGACTCCATATCTCCGTATGACGACAGGAAAGCAGTCGACTTCGAGCCCTCATATCTCAGCGGATTTCTCGCGGAGAAATATGACATTGAAAAGGAATCGATACAGCCGACTGTCCAGGAGAGGGCCGAAAGGTACGCTGAAAGCCTGGTACAGGAGTCAATATCTGGATTTGGAAGTGTTCAGCTTCATCAGAAGGAGCTTGATGTTTCAATTAAGGACTGGGATTATACGCTGCTGCCGGCATGGATACTCACGTATTTCTATGGCGGCAGGACATACATCTTCGCCGTGAACGGCCAGACCGGCAAGTCTTATGGCGAGCTTCCGGTAGATAACAAAAAGCTGGGGCTTTCATCGGCTGTCATAGGGTTCGGTATACTGGCGCTTGCTTTATTAGGAGGTGCCCTGATATGGTAAGGAGGATAATGCTTGCAGCATTTGCGGCTGTTTTTCTCGTCATTTCATGGACATCCATTGAAGCGAAGGCTGAAAAGTTTCTGGTAGCTGACTCGGCAGACATATTCTCATCGTCCGAGGAATCTGACCTTGCGAATTCGCTGACAAAACTTTCAAACCAGTACTCCATGGATATAGTCATTGTGACTACGGATGATGCTGATGGAAAAAGCTCCAGGGAATATGCCGACGATTACTTTGACTACAATGGCTATGGCATTGGAACGGACAGGGATGGTATACTGCTTCTGATGGACTTTGACAACAGGGAAGTGTATATCTCTACCTCTGGTAAGGGAATAAGGTACCTGACTGATGCAAGGATAGAGTCGATACTTGATGATGTTTTCGATGCAGGCTTCGCTGACGGAGGATATTATAGCGGCGCAGAGGCTTTCATAGCTTCAACCTCCTCGTTCCTTGCCCAGGGAATACCTGAGGGGCAGTACAGCGAGGATGAGGGTGCCAACAGTATCTCCCTTTTCGATGGCCTGATAGGAGCAGCTGCATCCGGAGCTTCAGGACTTGGTTATTTTGCAACTACCAGGAGAAGGTACAAGGGGCATCCTACACAGCTTGCATTCAACTTCAGGGACAGCAGCCTGGTTGAACTGGGCATAGCATCAGATAACCTTATAAACGAGTACACAACGTCAAGGATAATACCTGTGGCACCTGTGAGGAGCTCAGGTGGAGGTTCAATAGGAAGGAGCACGACCCACAGGTCAGGCAGCGGTAGGACGCATGGCGGTGGAGGCAGGAAATTCTAGGTCAACCAACAATTTTATATATTATGGAGGAACTTTATGAGAATTGTAAGTTACAGGGAGAATGGCAGGGAATTCTGGGGAGTGGTCGACAGGACAGGAAAATCGATAATCCCATCCGGCAGGATATTTGTTGAGGGGCCTGAGACGCTTCTTTCATTCATCCAGGAAAACGGGACCATCGATGGCAATGTGCTCGATATGGAGGGCTCTGTTGCCATAGATGAGGTTGAGCTCCTGTCACCGATAACGAGACCTCAGAGAAACATAATCTGTGTCGGCAAGAACTATGAGGATCATGTTCAGGAAATCAAGAACCTTGATGATGATTCGCTGAAGAGGGTAATGGAGCATCCTGTTTTCTTCACCAAGGCTACCAATGCCGTGAACGGACCGTACAGCAAGGTTCCTATGCACGAAGGCGCCACTGATTTCGTGGATTATGAGGCGGAACTCGCCCTAATCATAGGCAAGAGATGCGTAAATGTCTCTGAAGAGGACGCGCTTGATGTGATCTTCGGATATACCTGCCTCAACGACATAACGGCAAGAGACGTTCAGAAGAACGGCACACAGTGGTTCAGAGGAAAGAGCCTTGACGGCTACTGCCCGATGGGACCATGGATCGTCACTAAGGATGAGCTGGGGCTTGCCGGAAACCTTGGAGTAAGGTCATTCGTGAATGGAGAGCCAAGACAGAACGGCAACACAAGCATAATGATCAACTCAATATCAAGGCTTATAAATGTCCTGTCACAGGGACTTACACTTGAACCTGGAGACATAATAGCTACGGGAACACCAAGCGGAGTGGGAGCAGGCTTTGAGCCTCCGAAGCCGCTTAAGAAGGGCGATATTGTAAGGGTCGAGGTTGACGGTATCGGGTATATAGAGAACGAGATGGAATAATAAGAACATCCTGCGAATTTTCGCAGGATGTTCTTATTTTCAATCTACTATAGTTTTTCTTCAATGATCTTTTTCATCCTATCAGGTTAAGGTGTGTAAGGAGGATCCTGAGTCCTATGAATATCAGCACTGAGCCTCCAAAGAGTTCAGACAGCTTTTGCATCCTTGAACCTAAAGCTGTTCCTATCCTTACTCCAAAATAAGAAAAAAGGAATGTGGTGATACCTATTATCGTTACTGAAGGAAGGATCGAGACCTCAAGGAAGGCGAAGGTCACTCCGACGGCAAGGGCATCTATGCTTGTCGCTACAGCAAGGATAGTAAGGCTCCTCAGGCTGAATACCTCGGCGCAGTGGGACTCCTCGTCCTTGTCTTCTCTGGACTCCTTTATCATCTTTGCACCGATCATGATGAGAAGGGCGAATGAGATCCAGTGGTCAAATGTGGTGATATAGCCGCTGAAGCTTTTTGCGAGATAATATCCGGTTAGCGGCATAAAAGCCTGGAATCCCCCGAAGAAGAACCCTGTGAGGAGCGAATGCTTACTTTTCGCATCACGTGCTGCCATTCCCTTGCATATCGCTGCAGCGAATGCGTCCATAGAAACCCCCACGGCAAGGAACATTATTTCCCATAGCTCCATTTTCATACCTCCAAAAAACAATGATAATATTATTGCACAGATTAATTTCATTGACAACCTTCATCAATTAGACAGTTGGTCACGGATAGTTAACAGAATAGTTGTAATTGCGCAAATTGTTAGATAGCTATATGTGTTAGAATTAAACTAGAATTTTGAGAGGAATGGGGGATTGTGATATGAATAGCTTGGAACTGGCACTAAAACTTGAGGATGAAGGATTCAGATACTATACGGAGCAGGCTGACAAGAACAAGGGCAATAGTCTTGGCGAAGTGTTCAGGATGCTTGCAGATGATGAGGAGACACATAAAAAGATACTTGAGAACCAGAATGATATCGCAGGCTACAAGGTCGAAGATGGCACAAGCATTGAAAAGGCTCAGGAGCTTATAAAGAAGTTCACTGCAGGACGGAAGGTCCTTGAGTCCATACCTGGCATGCCAGACCTGTACAGGGAAGCGATCGAAATCGAAACGAGGAGCATAGAGGTCTACAAGGCACTGCATGACAATGCCAGGGATGAGAATTCGAAGCTTGTATACAAGTCGCTGGTTCATCAGGAAATGGACCACAAGGCCATAGTCGAGGAGATCGTACTGCATGTTAACAGACCTGGAGACTATGTTGAAAGCCCTGAGTTCGGTGAAACAAAGACTGAATATTAAGAATGGCAAATGCCGCAGAGATAATTAATCTGCGGCATTCCTGTTTTCAGTATAGTTTTTTGCAAGCCTTCCAAGCATGCGCTCAAGCGGCTTGAAGAGCATGAGGACAACAATGAAGTTGGAAGCCCCATGTATGATGTCGAAAGGGATGCCTCTGACATAGTAGACAAATCCATAGTTAAGTCCATAGAGCATGGCTTCCACAAGTGCAAAATATATCCCGAATGTCAGTCCGAAAGCACCTGCCAGAATTGCCCTGGAAAACTCACCCTTAAGGAATCGGGAAAGGATACCTGTCAGTAGTATTAGCATCGGCCATATCAGGTAGTAGGTCAGAAGCCAGGTATGTACACCCCAAAGGAGTATTTCTGTAGTGGAGAAGATGACTGATACGAAGAGTGACCTTCGTACACCGAAAACCACAGTGTAGACCATGAAAAGAAGAGTCACGATCTCTACATTGGGTATTGCTGAAAGCACCATCTTTCCTCCGGTTATTGATGCCGACAGTATCCCTATGAGAACTATGTCCTTTGCACTGAGTCTCTTCTTGTCATACGGCAGCCTGTCCATTTTTTCCACCTTTCGGATAGGGTCCTCTATTTCCATTTCTTGAGCTCGAGCTTATATGTGTCCTTGTCTGTCACTGGGATTTCCTTTACTCCTACAGCTGCATCAGCACCGTTGACATATATATGGTAGTATTCATCTGCGCCGGCATCTACTGATTTGAGCTTGGTGAGCATATCTCCGAAATCGAATTTCGTGAAGCCGGAGCCAAGCTCCTCCTGCTTTTCAGTGAGCAGGTCATAAAGGAACGCTGAATCTGTCCTGTAGGTCTTAGTCTCACTGATCTTTTCCCTTTCGATGACGATCTCGATAGTCACTTCCTTGCTGCCTTCATTTGCCTTTGGCGACAGATATGTCTTGTACAGGTAGAACGCTCCAAATGCAAGCACAAGGGTAACGAGTATTGCGGTAAGCTTTTTTTTCATTTTCTTCCTCCTCTGGTCGTAAAGCGCGTGCGACGGTCTGGAGAAAAGATCATGCAGAGTCTGCACAAATCAAAAGGCATCCAAATGGATGCCCGGTATGGCGAAAGATCAGCCATATTGACAACACCCCATTCTCCGTGAAGTATAAGTTGATTCCATACGGGCAGGTCTTCCGGCTTGGTCATTAAGACCGCCAGCCTTCCCGGTTTCCCAGTGGCTATGTCGGCGATCAAGTACCATACGGCGGCGGGACCGCACAGGCTTATCCTGTTTCCCTCTTAGTGCAGTTGTTCTGCAAACCCATATGTGTTATTTAGTTTTCAATAGGATTATACCACTAAACCTAAAGTAATGGAAACTACACCGGAAAAAGGAAACCTCAATCATCAGGTCCTGATGCGGAACCTGCGATCCTCAAGGTAATCCCGTCAAGCGATATCTCCTGTGTGTCCTCCAATAAAGAATTATATTTCCTTGCAGCCATGATGTTCAAACCAAGTGACCTGACTTCAATGACCTTAGCCCTGCTGCTGCCATTTAGGCCTGTATAGAAAACTATCCTT
>DIXH01000102.1:7688-35090 GCA_002428605.1 Clostridiaceae bacterium UBA6085 | reverse complement strand
CTTTCCGAAGAGTTTTGTCGGTAAAGGTGGCTGGAGGCTGGCCGTATTCGCCGGTGATGTGGTTGTAAGTGAATACGCCTCGTTCCTTACTGCGAAATATACCTTTTTGCTTATCCAATACCCTGCCAAGCGTAGTAGCTTGACTGACGACCTTGTCACCAACTCTGACAGAGGTTGCTAAGCGAGCATATTCGATTCCGTTGATCATCTGGTAGACGATGTGTGAAGCCATTAAGCACCTCCATGTAGTTATAATGTTCTTATAACTACATATTAGACCAATTGCTCTGAAATGACAACACTAAATGCCCAGTTACCAGCATTTATCAGGCGAAAACAGCTAACCAACCAAAGGTTAAATATATGTGGTTATAAAAACTACCCGGGAACTACAGTTAATTTATAATCAAACAAGTAAGCTTCATCATCATTATTCGAGGAGGAAAAGATCAATGTTCGACCAACTTTTCAGTCCATACACTATTAGGGGCACTACTATCAAGAACCGATGCACAGTTCCTGCTATGGTAACAGATTTCTGCAATGATGACGGTACTGCAACTGAGCGCTATATCGCATATCATGAGGAAAAGGCAAAGGGCGGTTGGGGTCTGATCATTACTGAAGACTATAATGTGGATCCCCTTGGCCACGGCTTTAAAGCTACTGCAGGTCTCTGGAATGATGGACAGATTGAGAGTCACAGTGAATTGCCTAAACGAGTCCATAAATATGGTGCAACGATACTTGCACAGATCTATCATTGCGGCAGGCAGACCAACTCAGGTGCCATAAATGGGCTTCCACGCTCCTCATCTGCAATCATGTGCCCTTTCGGCGATGAGATACCAGTCCCGCTGACTACTGATGAAGTCAAAGAGATGGTTTCAAAGTTTGGAGATACAGCTTTCAGGGCCAAGAAATGCGGCTTTGACGGTGTTGAGATCCACGGTGCCCATGGATACCTGATAACACAATTTTTCTCCCCCTATTCAAACAAGAGGATTGATGAATATGGCGGAAACTTCTGGAATCGCACAAGGTTTGCCCGTGAAATCGTGAAGGATATCCGCGAAAAGTGTGGCGAGAACTTCATAATTGGAATGAGGATTTCAGCAGATGAATTTGTAGAAGGCGGACTTACCATTGAAGACAACAA
This sequence comes from Clostridiaceae bacterium UBA6085, assembly GCA_002428605.1. GTDB lineage: Bacteria > Bacillota > Clostridia > Clostridiales > Clostridiaceae > Youngiibacter. Next base: position 33,931 of record DIXH01000102.1, on the reverse strand, counting down.
GGCAATTGCAAGGATGATGGAAGCTGAAGGCCTTGATATCATCCATGTCTCCGTAGGTAACTACCTTTCAGTAGATTTGAATGTCGCAAGCTCACATACAAACCACGGCTGGTTTACTGACTGGGCAAAGGCAATAAAGGATGTTGTAAGCATTCCAGTAATTACAGTATCAAGAATCAATGACCCGTTCCTGGCAGACAGCATCCTGGCATCCAACAAGGCAGACTTCGTCGCCATGGGGAGAGCATCCCTCGCAGACCCTGCCATGCCAATAAAGGCCCAGGAAGGTAGGTTTGAAGATATCCGCAGATGCATCGGCTGCAATGATGGATGCATCGGGACCCTATTTGGAGATCAGCCAATCAGATGCGTACTCAATCCTGAACTCGGCCTTGAGTATCAGGGTGGAATTAAGCCAGCTGAGGTCAAGAAGGCTGTAGCCGTCGTCGGATCAGGCCCTGCCGGACTCTATGCAGCTATAACCGCTGCAAGGGCAGGTCACAAGGTTACAGTATACGAGAAGGGTGACCATGCAGGCGGCCAGTTCTATTTTGCAGCGATTCCCCCTACAAAGGGAGAAATCACCGACTTTATCGTATGGCAGCTCGCACAGAGCAAGAAACTTGGCATCGACATAAAGTACAATACTGAAGCATCGGTGGAAATTCTTAAAGAAGCAAATCCGGACTCAATCATCCTGGCTACTGGATCTGAGCCAATATTGCCTCCGATTCCAGGACTCAAGAAAAGCACCAGGGTCAGCCTCGCAAAGGACATTCTTGATGGTAAAGTTAAGCCCGGAGCAAATTGTGTTGTCATAGGCGGTGGTCAAGTAGGTGCTGAAACAGCCCATTTCCTTTCACAGATGCTCAGGAATGTTACAGTAGTTGAAATGAAGAGCGCAATCGCAAGTGATGCCCCGATTGCAATCCAGTGGCATCTTAACAAATCACTTAATGATCGAAGCGTTAATATCCTCACCGATACTGTCGTTGTAAGCATAAATGAGAATGCGGTCATTGTAAAAAATGCACAGGGCATTGAATCGCAGCTTCCGGCAGATACGATCATACTGGCCGCTGGCTACCGTGCGTACAATCCTTTTGAAGCCAGCTTAAAGGAAGACTTCAAGGTCCAGGTGGTCGGAGATGCAAACCGAGCGCGTAATGTACTTGCAGCAACTACGGAAGGCTATCTAGCTGGAAAGTCGGTCTAGAAAATCTATTTACCAAAGATATATATTGAAGGAGTTTAATTATGAAAGAAAACATATCATGGATATTTGAACTGACACTACCAACAGGGAACCATATAAGATTGAAGGAACTGATGGTTGAACTCGTTGAATCATCAATGAATGAACCAGGAACACTGTCTTATGAGTGGACACTGAATGAAGATAACACAGTATGCCATATTCATGAGAGGTATGCTGATTCCGAGTCTGCAATAGTACACCTCCAGACATTCACAGAAAAGTTTGCTGCAAGGCTCCTTGCTTTGGGTGCTGCAACCGGATTTGTTGTTTATGGGAATCCATCAGCCCCGCTTAAGGAAGCATTGGAAGGTTTCAGTGGCACTTATATGGCTCCAATAGGCGGTTTTACCCGCTAAAGCCGGAGAATAAATCACAAAAAATAGTCATATGCTGTACCCTGTAGACTGACAATGAAAATTGCTGTCCTACAGGGTACATCTCTTAATTGCATGGGTATCTCCACATTCTAAAGCCATTTCCCGGGCTCAGCTTGATACAGGTTATAAAAAGGTAACTGAGGCACTTTATAGTGCGTTATTTACTGATTGGCATCCTCTCTCTATTATGAAGAAGATGGTCAGGTTTGCCCTTGCCATTAAGGAGGAACTACCATGGACATATTGGATATAGGGAAAATGAGGAGTACGGTCCGAAGCTACAGCGAAAGACCGTTGGAACAGGATAAGCTGGACAAGATACTTGAAGCCGGCAGATGGGCACCGACTGCCGTAAACTATCAGCCGCATAGGATACTTGTTTTAAACAGTGAAGAGACACTTATGAAGGCTAAGGAATTTACAGACTTTGGCAAGCCTCTGAACCATTCTACACATGAGAAGGAACTCCTTCTCTCCGGCAACATGAATGGAAAGAGCGCATACCATTACAATGCCAGCACCGCTTTGCTTGTCTGCTATGATGAGGAAGCCTGCTGGAAGCATCCTGAGAACGGAGAATCAAGCGGCATAGTGGATGCTGCGATAGTAACTACTCATATGATGGTGGAGGCTGCTGCAATTGGTGTGGGAAGCTCCTGGATAAGCTACTTCAACATGGAAAAGGCAAAAAATCTCCTTGGTCTTCCAGAAAACTTCAAGCCGGTGGTTCTTCTGCTTTTAGGATACCCTGCTGAGGATGCAAGACCAGATCATGAATTCACAGGTAAAAGGATGCCTGTCGAAAAGACAGTTTTCTACAACAGTTTCCAGAGGATAGGCGTTAATGATGAAGGACTATAAAGAGCGTATCGAAAAGGCAGCAAGAGCTGCAAATGAGGCTGAATTCATTCTGATTGGAGCTGGCGCAGGGCTTTCAGATGCAGCAGGACTGAAATATTCAGGAAAAAGATTCACTGACAGGTTTCCAGATTTTATCGAAAAATATGATTTCCTGGACCTGTATAGTTCGAGCTTTTATCCCTTTGAAACCATTGAGGAAAAATGGGCCTACTGGGCCAGGCACATCTCGCTTAACCGGTTCGAAACGCCTGCCGCCGACCTTTACAAGAAATTGTACCAGTTTGCTGCTGAAAAAGAATATTTCGTTCTGACAACAAATGTTGAGCATCAGTTCTGGAAGGCAGGGTTCCCGGATGACAGGATATTCGCTACCCAGGGGGATTACGGTAAACTCCAATGCTCGACTGGATGCCACGCAAAGCTCTATGACAATGAGGAACTCGTTGCCAGGATGCTTAGACAGACAGAAGACTGCAGGATTCCATCGGAGCTTGTACCAAAGTGTCCTGTATGTGGCGGTGAGATGGAAACCAACCTCAGGAAGGACCAGTATTTCATTGAAGATGAAGATTGGTTCAAGGCGCGGGACAGATACAGTACATTCATGGATGAAATAGAAGGCAGGAAGGTAATACTTCTGGAGCTAGGAGTCGGGTTCAATACACCAGGAATAATCAGATATCCTTTCGAGAGGATAGCATATAGGAATCCGAATGCTACAATCATTAGGCTTAACAAAGATTACGCAATTGGCGTCCATGAGAACAAGGATAAGACCATAGCCTTTGATGAGGATATGATGGACGTTATCTGTGCCTTAACAAGGGTCTCAGACTGACGCTTCAATTTATTATAAGGCCTGACCTCCGTTCAGGCAGGACAATCGCAAACTAAAGGGGTAGTCAATTTGGCAGGAAGCATAGGGATTAAGGTCATAAGCTACATATCCCAGAACCAGAACTCTTATCTTATTTCTGTGAGGGAACATGTATTCATCAGCCTGCTTGCAGTATCTGTTGCAATAATAATCGGAATCCCGGCTGGATATGCATGCGACAAATACAGGAAATATGAAAAGTGGATAGCGGCAGCCTTTCAGACTTTGAGGATCATACCGAGTCTTGCTGTCCTGATACTCCTTATTCCAGTAATGGGAACAGGGATCAAACCAGCAATGACAGCATTGGTGCTATTGGCAGTTCCGGCTATTCTTCTGAACACAGCCGCAGGCTTGCGCTCAGTCCCTTACTTTATGATAGAGACAGCATACGGTGTAGGAATGACAGATAGAGAGGTCCTGTGGAAGGTAAAGTTCCCCCTGGCGCTTCCTGCTATTCTGACTGGAGTCAAGACAGCCATGATTGAAATCATCGCGAGTGCAACCCTTGCAGCAAAGATAGGTGCCGGTGGAATCGGGGGTATGATCTTTACCGGACTCGGTTTGAATAGGATGGACATACTTCTTGCCGGCGGCATTTCTGTAGCTGCGCTATCCATATCAGCCGGGTTGGCATTTGAAATGCTGGACAGGCTAATGCTTAAATATAATCATTTGAGAAAGTAGGATAATAAAATGAAAAAAAGAATACATCTGTTTATTACACTCTGCATGATAACTGCACTTTCATTGTCGGTCTCAGCCTGTGGCAATAAGTCTGCAGAGACTGTCAGTACTGAGAAGGCTGCCATACGTGTAGGAACTAAGGATTTCACAGAAAATCTTATAGTCGGTGAGCTTTATGCGCTGGCACTTGAAGATGCCGGCTACACGGTAGAGAGACTTCCTGCCATTGCTGGCTCGGTAATCCACAGTTCCCTTATAAATGATGAGATAGATTTGTATCCTGAATATACAGGAACCGGATTACTGGTTGTCCTTAAGGAGAAACTCATTACAGACCCTGATGAAGTATATAAAAAGGTCAAGGAAGGGTATAAGACGCAGTTTGGAGTCACATGGCTTGACTACTCACAGGCTAATGACGGGGCAGGCCTTGTAATAAGGACTGAGGTTTCAAAGAAGCTTGGCATTGCAACCATTTCTGATCTGCAGAAGCATGCCTCTGAAATCAGGTTCGCTTCACAAGGTGAAGTCGATCAAAGGGAAGATGGAATTCCGGCACTTGAAAAGGTGTACGGCAAACTTGACTGGAAATCCTCCAAGGTATATGACAATGGTTTGAAATATCAGGTATTAATGAACGATGAGGCTGATGTCGCACCTGCATATACCACGGAAGGACAGCTGGTAAATACAGACGAATTCACACTGCTCATTGATGACAAGATGGTTTGGCCTCCATACAACCTGGCTCCGGTAGTCCGTGACAATGTGCTGGAAGCAGACCCAGAGATAGCAGCTATCATTAACAAGGTAAGTGCAAGCCTTGATACCCCAACAATAACAGCATTGAATGCCAGGGTTGATGTCGATAAGGAAGAATACGAAAAGGTAGCAAAAGAATTTTTCGAGTCAATAAAGTAAGGACAAAGGAGGCAGACATGTCGGTTGCAGCGATAGAATTTGTGGATGTAAGCAAAAGATTTGAGAATGCAGGCTATAATGCAGTTGACCATGTTAGCCTGGCCATAGAAGAAGGAGAGCTCATCACTGTACTTGGCTCATCCGGATGCGGAAAAACCACTCTCCTGAAGATGATCAACCACCTTAATGTTCCGAGCGACGGTAAAATCATCCTGTTCGGGGAAGACATCAATGATGTGGATGTTGTAAGGCTCAGAAGACGTATTGGCTATGTAATCCAGCAGGTAGGACTTTTCCCGCACATGACAGTCTCTGAGAATATTGCAACGGTTCCAAAACTCCTCAAATGGAGCAAGGATAAGACTGATGAAAGAGTAGAAGAGCTTCTCGGCCTTGTTGGACTTGAGCCTTCTGAATTCAGCAAAAGATACCCTTCCCAGCTTTCAGGGGGTCAACAGCAAAGAGTAGGTCTAGCCAGAGCGCTTGCTGCTGACCCCAAGATAATGCTGCTTGATGAGCCTTTCGGAGCTATCGATGCCATAACCAGGATGAATCTGCAGGATGAGCTGCTAAGGATCCATAGCGGATTGAAGAAGACATTCATTTTCGTAACCCACGATATCAACGAAGCATTCAAAATGGGGACAAGAGTCATAATCATGAATCAGGGCAGGATCAGCCAGTTCGACACTCCTCAGAACATCGTAAGAAATCCTAACGACGATTTCGTTTCAGCCTTGATTGCATCGTCAAGAAACCAGGAGCGTTTCTGGGTGGGATTGGAATGATATTGTACGCACTTGAAAATTCGGATAAGCTATATAAGGCAATGTATGAGCATCTGTTTCTGGTAGGCTCTGCACTCTCGGTTTCTCTCCTTTTGGCGGCAGTACTGACCATATTCGCCATGTACTCCAAAATACTGTCGTCAGCCCTCATTCATACCTTTTCCGTGATATACTCCATACCCAGCCTGGCTCTTTTCGCATTGCTGATTCCGGTGACCGGTCTCGGGAAAGAGACAGCAATAATTGTTCTGGTAATATACAATCAGTACCTGCTTCTTCGAAACTTCATAGCGGGACTGAATGGAGTCGATCCGTCAATCATTGAAGCTGCATCTGGCATGGGAATGACAAAAATGCAGATACTTCTCAGAGTAAGACTATCTTTATCAAAGAGGGCACTTATAACCGGAGTACGCCTGTCGATCATTTCCACGATAGGTATTGCAACCATTGCAGCATCAATAAATGCCGGAGGGCTAGGCAGTATCCTTTTCGATGGGCTTCGTACAATGAATGTCTACAAGATATTGTGGGGAAGCATACTGGCTGGGGGTCTCTCCATATTCGCCAACTCACTGCTGAGTAAAATTGAACAGGTGCTCTAGATGAGGATTTTAATCCCTCTGAAAACCTCTATTTTACATTACCTGGATCCTGGATTCCGTTATACTTAATCCAGGATTTAGCTGCAGCTAAAATTTCTCACTAATATAACGTATCGACACTAATGCTGATTTATTACCGGAAGGCTTGTGATAATAACATGGACCAGTCAGAAAGACTAATATACCTGATAAAAGCTCTGCTTGATGAGGATGATGCATACAGGGGTCTTGTGATTCCTGACTCACTCAGAGACCGGGAGAGGCTTCTGCGTTCACTTATGAATGTGAGGATGCCAAAAGACATTACAGAAGAATTTCTTAAAGTACAGGATGAATACCTGAGGAATGAAGCTACCGAAAGAGGGATTGTAGAGATCTCTGAGATAAGCACCCTGGCTGAGGAATACCCCGGCTCCTCCTTGCCTTTCAAGCACAAGCTCTCCATATGGCAGGGGGACATTACGAGATTACGCGCCGATGCAATCGTAAATGCCGCAAATAAGGAAATGCTGGGCTGTTTCGCACCATGCCATGGATGCATTGATAACGCAATACACTCAGCAGCAGGCATCCAGCTAAGAAATGAATGCCATCGAATGATGCTCGATCAGGAACATGACGAGGGCACTGGAACCGCAAAGATAACTGGTGCCTACAATCTGCCTTCCCGCCATGTCATACATACGGTAGGGCCAATTGTTAGGTCTATGTTAACGCAGGCGCTTGAGGATGATCTAAGGTCCAGTTACTTGTCATGCCTTATGTGTGCAGCTGACAATGGAGTAAGGTCTGTCGCATTTTGCTGCATATCAACCGGTGAGTATAATTTCCCAAATGAAAGAGCCGCTGAAATAGCATTCGAAGCTGTCATACATTTCCTGAAGAAAAATGGCGGGAAATTTGACAGGGTGATCTTTAATGTCTTTAAAGATGAGGACCTGGAAATTTACAGGAATATTGCATCAGCATGACAGGGTAAAGTTGATGATTTTTCAGGTCATCAATTCTTTATCCAGTCTCATAAAAGACGCCGCATACTCTTTGCATGCGGCGTCTTGTTGCTCCATTTTCTATTGCTATGGCCTTTCCCTGAGAGTTACCTGGACCTGGACATATTCTCCATTCCTGTACACCTTGAACGTTACCTGGTCTCCGGCTTTCTTGGTGTCCCTTAGGGTATTAAGCTCTGACACTGTCTTGACTGCCTTGCCTTCAAATTCAGTTATGACATCGTTGATCTCAAGCTCGCTTTCTTCAGCGGGGCTGCCATCCTGAATTTCAAGTATAAGTATGCCTTCGGGCATGTTCCTCTGCTGTGCTGTCGCAGCATTGATCTCCCTGCCTGCTATGCCTACATAGAGAGCCTTCTGTGAAAGCACGTCAAGCTTCGACTTAAGGTCGTTTATCGGTATGGCAAAGCCAATTCCTTCGACGGTCGAGTCAGAGATCTTCGCAGAGTTTATTCCTACGACCTCTCCATTTCCATTTATAAGCGGTCCGCCTGAGTTTCCTCCATTTATCGCAGCATCTATCTGGATATACTGGTATGATGAGTTCCCGATGCTTATGGTCCTGTCAAGCGCCGAGACCACTCCTGCTGTTACAGTCCCTGCGAACTCCTTGCCGAGGGGGTTGCCGATTGTGACAACCGTCTCTCCAACTCTCATGGCATCTGAATTTCCAAGCTTAACGACACCAGGCACTTCAATGTCGCCTGTTATCCTTATGACTGCAAGGTCTGCAAGCGCATCATAGTTGATTACTGAAGCATCTACCACTTCTCCCGTATATAGTATTACCTTCAGCTCGACAGATCCTTCCACAACATGATAGTTTGTGGCGATATAGCCCTCCTCGTTAAGGATGAACCCAGTTCCTATGACTTCCTCCGTTCCTCCCTGAGGATTGAAGAAGCTTGCCCCTACCGGTACCTGTGAGGTTACAGTTACAACTGCAGGCTTTACCATGTCTACAATTTCAGGTATCGTAAGCCCGTCTGTTGCAACCACAGGCGTTGCAATATATTCAGTCTTCGTCTGGGATTCCGCGATCAGCTTACCGAGCCTGCTGTTTTCAAACAGTGCCGTTCCAGGCAGTATGTTATATGCACTGTGGATACCAAGTGCCGTTCCCAGCAGAGTGAAGACAAGAGCTATGGCAATCGCTGTCATTGCTCCAATTCCTTTCCTCTGCGGCTCAGGAGGATAGCTCCCTCCCCTGACCCGGAACTCCGGCTGCCTTGTCGGCCTTTCTTCCTGTGCAGGCGGAACGTACTTCCTTCTTTCCCAAGGTGCGGTGGGGGCTTCAGAAACAGATTCCTCACTGACCTCAGGTCCGGCCTCAATCAATGGCTCCGGTTCAAGTTCAAAGTTTGCGTCCGGAACCTTTTCAAATTCTGCAGTATCCTCTATATCTTCCGGGATTTCATTCCCGATGATCCTGTCTTTCTCTTCATCCATCTTTTTGAAACCTCCTGTATGATTTTTCATACTCTAATGATAAGCCATCAATGTTACAATTTCGTGACGCTCCAAAATTCTTTGCTGTGTTCAGGTTTAAGCTGATTGCGAGGATATTTCGCCGCAAATCCACTCGCCATCCTGCATTCTAAGCATCCAGAATAACGGGCTACCCACGCATGGCTTGCAGCGTGGATAGCCCGTTAAAGCATCTGAACATATGATCAATTGAATGACCGATTTACAGGTCAATCCTTTTCAGCTTCTTCATAAGTCCGTTGAGTGTTGAAATTACATCTTCGGACCTTTCAAGGAGTATTTCCTTTACGCTGTCACTGACTATCACTGTCTCCTGGTCGGATGAATATGAAAGTACCTCCGACTGCCTCATATCCTGAAGATGCCTGTTTGTCGTCATTAGGTATACAGGCCTCACTCCGAGTGCACCATCCACCGTTTCAATGGCTTCAAGTGCAGCCATTTCAGAAAGCTCCGCTTCGAAAGCCTTCAGGTGTGCATTCGTAAGCCACAGGTTCGAGTAGAAATCCAGGTCGGCATCCGAGTCGATGTCTACCTCCCTGTTGAACCTTGCCACACCTGCATTGCTGAGGATCCTGGGTATTCCGAAGGTACCGAGTGTCCTTATCTCTTCCATTCCTTCCCTTGAATCTTCTATGTAGGTATCCATGGTCTCCGAACCTAAAGCCGGACCCACAGGATTGATCATTATGGCTCCAAGGACCTCGTCGGGATACATGTTGATGAACTCCTGCATCACAAGGCTCCCGAACTCCTCACCTATAAGAATGTAGCCTGATGTCCATCCGAACTTCCTGAACATGAAATGGAGGTCTTCTGCAAGCTTCTTGGGTGACTTGGCGTCTCCGTCCGTAGAGCCATATCCCGGCCTGTCGAAGAAGAACAGCTTATGGTCTTCACCAAATGCCTCAGTAAGGGCCTTTCTGCTCAGCATTGACTCGCCTGCAGCTCCGGCCACTATTATCTTGTAGCCCTTGCCTGCGGTCGCTTCATAGTTATAACCTATGCCGTTTACGGTTATGCTCTTTCCAGGAGCTGCGCCAACATATTTCCTTGCCTCGCCGGCTTCATACATATACCCGAATATGAACAGGGCTACTACGAAAAGAACTGAGGCCCTTATGATGTTGGCCTTGTTGACGATCTTCGTCTTCTTGAACCTGTGGAGACTGTTAGAATTCTCTATATGTTTCATCCCTCTACCTCGCTCCCAGGGTAAGACCTGGCTTGGCATTAAGTGACATGAGGGATTCTTTTCCGCTTATGTGCTCGAAATAAGCAGCGCTCGCTATCATGGCAGCGTTGTCCGTGCATAGGATGGTCGATGGAAAGAGGACCTTTGCTCCAAGCTTTTCTGCAGCCTTGGTAAGGCTTTCGCGCAAAGAAGTATTCGATGCCACGCCTCCTGCTATCGCTATCTTGTCAAGCTTCCTGTCTCTGATCGTCGCAATCACATTTTCAGTCAGTACAGAAACAACAGCCTTCTGAAATGATGCGGCAACGTCAGGAACGCTTATTTCAATGCCCTTCTGCTTTGCAGAGTTAAGATAATTTAGAACAGCGCTCTTAAGCCCGCTGAAGGAAAAATCTAAAGTATCCTCATGGAAATTCGCCTTGGGGAATTTTATGGCATCTGGATTTCCAAGCCTTGCCACCCTGTCAATCTCCGGACCTCCGGGATAGTTCAGTGAAAGTGCCCTTGCGACCTTGTCGAAGGCCTCTCCAGCCGCATCGTCCCTGGTCTCTCCCAATACCTCGAAATCTCCGTAATCCTTGACGTGGACTATGAAGGTATGCCCCCCTGAAACAACAAGGGATACGAATGGGGGAACCAGGTCCTTGTGTTCTATGTAGTTGGCGGCGATATGCCCCTCTATGTGGTTTACTCCTATGAGTGGCTTACCAAGAGAGAAAGCGAATCCCTTTGCGAACTGGAGACCCACAAGGAGTGCTCCAACCAGCCCCGGACCGTAGGTAACTGCAACGGCATCAAGGTCAGATGCCTTGACTCCAGCTTCCTTCAATGCCTCATCCACAACCCAGGAGACATTCTCCACATGCTTCCTGGAAGCAACCTCAGGTACTACTCCACCAAACTTCCTGTGTTCCATGATCTGTGACGATATTATATTCGAAAGCACGTCCCTGCCGTTGCGCACTACGCTCGCAGCGGTCTCGTCGCAGCTCGACTCTATAGCTAGTATTAATATATCTTTCATCTATGTTAACCTCATCGGTTGAATTATTTTTTTCATTGGCCTATAATATTATAGCCTGAACTAATATTTTAAACAATCAAGCTTAACATCGCTTTAAAACTTTAATAAGATTCATTTTTGAATACGCACAGGATGCACAATCCGGGGAGATGCTATGACAAGCTATGCCAAGGTAGTGGTTAAGGGAACACCTATAACCAAATCAAACTTCAAGCTTATAAATAAGGAAGGCCGCTCCTTCCTGCCCATGAATTCCGGCAAATACCACGACAGGTACGCCAACTACGAGCAGGAGATAGCCTTCACTGCAATGGCTCAGAATCCCGGACTTGTCCTTGACGAAGCCCTTATCGCTATCCTCAAGGTATACTACAAGAGCGAGAAGAGGCATCCTGATACCAACAACATTACAAAGAGCATATTTGACGGCATTGAAAAGTCAGGACTTATCATCAACGATGCCCAGATAACAAGGCTTGTCATCGAGGAATACTATGACAAGGAGAATCCCAGGTTCGAGCTGGAGCTCTTCGGAGACAGCGAGTTCAACCTTACCTACCAGGTCCTCAAGAGGGAGACTCCTCTTCCCAGGAAGTCCTATGAGCTTGCATCAAACAAGAAGGGCGAGATGAGGACAAAGCCGAAGCCAGTGAAGAAATCGGATGTGACCATTGGAAGCAACAGCTGCTCAGTATGCAAGAAGCCAATTTCCGGCCATGACTTCATTAGTGCCGACTCCGGAAGGACAATAATCTGCAGGGGCTGCTTCAACAAGCTGCTGTAACGTATAGACAACAATTGAACTAAATTATTTGAGTCATTTTTAAAGGGGTGCCTGCGAGGCTCCCCTTAATTTTGCAATATGCCTTTTATGTCACCTCTTCAGAATTCCCTGATGAATTTACCTACCACAGTCCTGAAGAGCTCCGGCTGATCCAGATAGTTCATGTGTGCTGCACCTGGGATCACTGCGAGCCTTGCATTCGGTATGGCAAGCTGGAATGCCCTCATTCCCTCAACACCAACCTCGTCATTGTCCCCGCCGACTATCAGTACCGGCAGATTGAGGTTTCCTAGCTCTGGCAGCAGGTCGAAGTCCCTGAGAGTCCCAACAAGTTTAAGCTCGCTTGGACCCCATAGCTTTCCGTATACTTCTTCATTCATGGTCCCGAACGCCTGCATCAGGACTCCCGGGAACGGCCTCTGCAGGCACATGTATGCCTTGTAATATTCAACCATGGCCATCTGATACTCCTGTCCGTAGTTCCCTTCCCTGTCATATGTCTCGATGGTTTTCCTGAACTCTTCAGGAAGCCTGTCGAAATTCCTTTGTGTATCCTCCTCGAACAGCGGCGCGCTGAGGAATGGAGAAACCAGGACCAGTGAACTTACTCCTTCAGGATTCCTGTCCAGCATATATGCTGCAACGAGTCCTCCACCCCACGAATGACCCATAAGGATCACCTTGTCAAGTCCCAAAGACTTTCTCACCTCATCCAGTTCACCGACAAAGTAGCCGACTGTGTATGTATCGCTGCTATCCGCCCTGTCTGATCTCATGCTGCCAAGCTGGTCATAAAAATATACCGGTCTGTCCTCCGAAAGCTCCCGTATGCCATCTGTGATAGTGCTAAATCCCGGTCCGCCGTGAACAAACAGGACAGGTGTCCCTTCCTTTTCCTTACCATATGCGCAGTACCAAATGTTCTTTCCACCAACGCTGATATAGCCTTCCTCCAAAATGATTCCCTCCTTTAGGTTATCCATTTTGATGATAATGTATATCACCATTTTCCATCTCAATTATAGCACTATAATATTCTGATTCAAGGAAACCATCTGAATGCCAATGAATTTCATCATTTATTCAATAGTGTGTAACTTCATTTACATTTGATGCAATTATCTAAATACGATTTGCTGCTGTGCCACGATAAAAGGGGCTTCAGCCCTTTCCAGCTGAAGCCCCTTGTTCAAATTTATTGTTCTATCTGCAACGTCCCTGCTGCATATGCTGCCGCTTCGGCTCCTGCTTCTGACCCTCTTTCCATGGCCGTCCTGCAGTCGTAGGATACCTCTTCCGCGTTCCCTGCTGTATACATACCCATTTCGTCCAGGTTTCTCCTGAACCTCTTGAAGAGCCTTCTCGAAGGGTCAAGCCCTACAGAAAGCAGAAGTGCATCGCATTCGATGACCTCGGTCATCTCCTCCGGTGTGCTTGTCCTTATCTTTACAGCTGTAATCCTTCCGTTTTCGGATATCTCAAGTATCCTTGCACCAAGCTTTACTTCTACACCCGGATACTTTATGAGCCTGTCCATGCTATCATCCCAGTTCTTGAAGGCTTTCCCCGGCTCAACGAGGGTAACCCTGCGCGCTCCCTCAACCACCAGCATCCGTGCCAGGTATATGCCGTTCCTGTCTCCGCCGTATATGACGACGTTCTTGCCAGGCAGGAAGCCATCGTTCACAATGAGCTTCCTCGCGGAGCCGACGCTCATTATTCCCGCTGAACGCTTTGAGCTGATGTTGAGGATTCCTCTTGGGCGCTCCCTTGCACCAGTCGCGAATACTATCGCTTTAGCCTCAACTTCCCTGACACCTTCGACTCCGTTGACGTACTTGATTTGCCTGTCCTTTGTGACTGATAGCACAAGGGTCCCCGTCTTCACGATGACCTTCCTGACTCCGGTCCTTCCGGCCATGCTGTCCGCAAGCTCTACGCCTGTTAGTCCTCCGTCCCAGCCTGTAAGCGGCTCTATCAGCTCGTTGAGCACTCCACCGAGGACATCATCCCTCTCCAATATAAGAACCCTTGAGGCTCCCTTTTCCCTTGCAGCCACAGCAGCTGACATTCCTGCCGCTCCACCGCCGATAACCGCTACATCATATGTTTCCATCTGTCGTCGCTCCTTGTGTATATTACGTAACCTGCCTTGACCGTCATCGCCACCTGGTTCACGCCGAAATGGTATGGCAAAAACCTGTAGGAAGGTGCGTCAATAAGTACCAGGTCTGCATCCTTGCCTGCCTCTATGGTACCCTTCTTCTCTCCTCTTCCGATTGCACATGCGCTGTTCAGTGTAATAGCAGTGAGCATCTCTTCAGGAGTGAGGCCCATCTTAAGGCATGCAAGTGCCGCCATTAGCGGAACCGAATATGAATAGGAGCTTCCGGGATTGAAGTCAGTGCCTAATGATACCGGAAGTCCCATGTCTATGATCCTCCGCCCGTCCGCATACTCTTCCTTGAGGGAAAAGGCTGTCAGCGGGAGAAGCACGGGTATCACACCCGCTTCCTTCATTGCCCTGAGTCCTGCTTCAGAGGCCTTAAGCAGGTGGTCAGCGCTTACCGCTCCAATCTCTGCCGCAAGTGCCGCTCCGCCAAGGTCACTCATCTCGTCAGCATGGATCTTCAGCCTGAAGCCCATATCCCTGCATTTCTTCAGGTATTCCCTTGAGTCTTCAACCGAGAATACCCCTTTCTCACAGAAGATGTCGCAGAACTCGGCAAGTCCTTCTTCCTTTATTGTCGGGAGAATCTCCCTTATGAGCATATCAAGGAATTGTGATTCCCTGCCCTTATACTCCGGTGGTACCGAATGTGCCCCCATGAATGTGGAGACGATCTCAACATTTCCTTCTTCACTCAGCTTCTTTGCAACCCTCAGCTGCTTGAGCTCGGTTTCCTTGTCCAGACCATAGCCGCTCTTCGCCTCAACCGTAGTTATGCCGTGAGAAGCCATTCCCATCAGCCTTTTCCTTGTAGCTTCCAGAAGCTCCTCAAAGCCTGCCTCCCTGGTCCTTGCCACGCTTGATGCTATTCCTCCGCCCTTCCTCATGATCTCCATGTAGCTCTCACCTCTCAGCCTCATGGAGAATTCCTCTTCCCTGGTGCCTCCGAAGACAAGGTGGGTGTGGGGGTCCACAAATCCCGGAAGAAGAGTCATGCCTGTTCCATCTATGATTTCATATTCTCCAATGTCCAGTGTCTTCGCTTCAGACTCATCCAGGACCCTTGATATCTTGCCTTTGCTGAGTATTACTGCCGGCTTTATCATCTCGACTATACGTCCCTGCTCAATGCCTCCTTTGGGAGTGCTTCCCAATGGTGTCGCAAGGCTTGCCAGTCCTCTTATCAGAATATCCTTACCGCTCATTCCATCAGCCTCGTCTCAAGGATCTGGTCAGTTCTGAAGTTCTCAAGACCCATGTAGTATTCAAGTGAGTCAGAAAGTGCCTTCAGCGGTACAAGGCCCACGATCTCAGTGCCGACTACGCTGACCCCGTATCTTCTTGCCTCGAACCTGACGTTCTCAAGTGCGCTGTAGATCGATGTCTTTGAAAAGTCAGTGAGGTTCATGCTGACCTGGACCTGCTTCCTTTCGGTGAGGCTTACTCCCATTGCCTTGACAAATCTGAGCCCTCCGCCTATATGCCTTACCTTCCTTGCTATCTCATCTGCAACCTTGATGTCGTCTGTACCCAGGTTAACGTTGAATGCGACAAGCGGCATCCTGGCACCGATGACTACGGCACCGAAGGTCTCGTGTGGGCTCCCAGGCCCGAAATCGCTCTCCCAGCCATCCTTCGCCATCTTATCCTTCAGTCCCTCGAACTGTCCCTTCCTGATGTTTGCAAGGTTCTCCCGGTGAGGACTTGTGGCGCTCTTCTCGTACAGGAAGACGGGGATTCCCATTTCTCCCACTGCCTGCCCTACTTCACGGGAAAGTGCCACAGCCTCTTCAACTGTTACTCCCCTGATCGGAATGAAAGGGATGACGTCCACCGCACCCATCCTGGGGTGAGCACCTGTATGCTGCCTCATGTCTATCAAATCCAGGGCGACCTTCACTGACTCAATTACTGCCCCTTTGACCTTTTCAGGCTCACCCACAACTGTGACCACCGACCTGTTGTGGTCAACGTCGCTGGTGTAGTCAAGCAGCTTAACGCCGACCTTTCCCCTGAAGCAGCCTGCTATCCTTTCGAGGAGCTCCGGGTCTCGGCCTGTGCTGTAGTTTGGTACGCATTCAACTATCCTGTCCATCACTTACCCCCAATATCCTGTCAAGCAATGCATCATCTGCTACTCTTGGCACTGTCACATGCCCTTTGCCCTTCTGGTTATAGCCTATGCTTGTCGCAATGGCATTCTCGTTCCTTGCCCATGACCTCCTGGCCACTCCACCGTAAACGTCCCATGGCATTGCTACCTTAAGGATGGAGTCGACCCTTTCACTGCCATCGAGCACCATTCCGAATCCGCCGTTTATCGCTTTTCCGATCCCGACTCCGCCGCCATTGTGGAGGGCAACCATGGTCATTCCCCTTGCTGCATTGCCGGCAAAGCACTGCACAGCCATATCGGCCATTATGTTGGAGCCGTCCTTTATGTTTGAGGTCTCCCTGAAAGGAGAGTCTGTACCGGAAACATCATGGTGGTCACGTCCCAGCATCACCGGTCCTATCTCACCGTTCCTAACCATTTCATTGAACCTCAGGGCAATTTTAAGCCTTCCCTCACCGTCCTGGTAAAGTATCCTTGCCTTGGTTCCCACAACCATGTTGTTCTCTTTGGCATCGCGTATCCAGATGTAGTTGTCCATATCCTGAGGACGCCTGAAGCGGTCTATTGCGTCCATTGCGGCCCTGTCGGTCTTCTCAAGGTCTTCTTCCCTTCCTGAGAGACAGACCCATCTGAAGGGGCCGTAGCCGTAGTCAAACAGCTCCGGACCCATGATGTCCTCTACATAGGACGGGAATATGAATCCATCCTTCTCGTCATGTCCGTTCCTTGATATTTCAGTGACTCCTGCATCATAGACCGCCTTCATGAAGGAGTTCCCGTAGTCGAAGAAATATGTACCCCTTTCGGTCAGTGTCCTTATCAGTTCGAAGTGCTTCCTTAGGGTCCTGTCGACCATTCCTTTGAAGGTCTCCCTGTCCTCCCTTAGGAGCCTTGTCCTCTCCTCGAAGCTTATCCCCTGTGGGCAGTAGCCTCCGTCGTATGCGGCATGGCAGCTGGTCTGGTCTGACAGAAGGTCTATATGGATCGAGTTGTCGACCGCATGCTGAAGGAGATCCACGATATTTCCGTGGAAGGCAACCGAAATCACATTCCCGGCTTTTGCAGCTTCCAGTGCCACTTTAAATGCTTCCTCAGGGCTCCTTGCAAGAGACTTTACCCACCCCTGGTTTAGCCTGGTTTCAATCCTTGACATGTCTACCTCAGCCACTATGGAGCAGCATCTCGCAATGTCAGCGGCCTTTGGCTGAGCTCCGCTCATTCCGCCAAGACCTGAAGACACAAAGAGCCTTCCCTTAAGGTCGTCTCCAGTAACCTTGAGCTTCAGCCTTCCTGCATTGAGGATGGTATTGAATGTGCCATGGACTATACCCTGAGGCCCTATGTACATCAGTCCTCCCGCAGTCATCTGGCCGTAGTTCGCAACACCTATCTGAATTGCACGGTGCCAGTCCTTCTGGTTGTCGAACATGCCAACCATGAGGGAATTGGTTATTATGACCCTCGGCGCAAGCCTGTGGCTCGGGAAAAGCCCTAAGGGATGTCCGGACTCTATTACAAGTGTCATGTCATCCTCAAGCTCCTCAAGGTATCTCTTTATCAGCAGGTACTGCATCCAGTTCTGGCATACCTGGCCTGTCTCCCCGTAGGTCACAAGCTCATAAGGATAGAGTGCCGTCTCGAAATCAAGGTTGTTGTCAAGCATCACCTGTATGGCTTTGCCTTCCAGGCATCTTCCCTTGTACTCCTCCACAGGCTTGCCATGTATCCTGCCGGGAGGCCTGAACCTGTAGCCATAGATCCTCCCCCTCAATCTCAGCTCCTCCAGGAACTCCGCCGCCATCTTCTCATGGTGCTCCTCCGGTATGTACCTGAGCGCATTCCTTATGGCAAGCCTCGTATCAGCAGTATCCAGGCTATATCCCCTGTCTGGGGCACGCCTGATGCCTTCAACAAATTCCGGGTAATCCGGAAGCAGTCCTGAGAGCTTTATCGACATGGATCTTTCAATAGCCTCATTGCCAATCATAAGATACACCTCTTCTTTTTTCACTAATACCATTGTAATCCATCTGACATGACATGTAAAAGCTTTACAGGAGAGGCTCCAACCAAAACAATCATGCCTTCAGTTAAATTTCAATTAAAAACCACCCTGTTCAAAAAGAGACTGATAAAATGTAGTCATGAAAGGATGCGATTGCATCAGGGGGGTAAAGAAATGAAAAACAAGTCGAATTACTATATAGGATTGATCCTCGTGATAGTCGGAAGCGCGGCATTCTACAACTCGGTCTTCCTCAACGGATTTTTCGGGGTAAGGAACCTATGGCCTCTATTCATACTTCTGCCGGGACTGTTCATGGAGATTGACTACTTTGCAGGCGACAGGCTGAAGGGCAGGGACCCCGGAGTCCTTATACCCGGTGGCATACTCACCGGAATGGGTACCTTCCTTCTGCTCAAAGAGTTCCTCAACATCATTCCAGGCATGACAGGACCTGTCATGATTGCAGTGACAGGCGCGGCACTCCTCCAGTACTATGTGGCAAAACCGCGGGACAGGGGACTCCTTGTTGTCTCGATTGCGCTCATCCTGATCGGTGTCCTCCTTGGAATAAGCAGGTATACCGGAGAGCTTCCGGTGTGGCTCACAGCAGGTTCCCTCACATCCCTCGCGGTAATAATGGCAGGTATCTACCTTATCGCGAAGAAGCCGGTTGAATATAAGGATTCCACCTACAGGCCAAGGGACAGCGAAAAGGACAAGAAGGCAGGTAACTGATAAGGACAAAAAAACTTCCGCAAAAGCGGAAGTTTTTTAATTGTCTTCTTAAAGCATTGAATTGCTTGATCCGAGCACGTTCTTTATCTTGTGCTGAACCATACCCTGTATCGCATCCCTTGCCGGCCCAAGGTACTTTCTCGGGTCGAAGTCAGATGGGTTCTCAACAAGGTGCCTTCTGATTGCTGCAGTCATCGCAAGTCTCAGGTCAGTGTCTATGTTGATCTTGCATACGCCAAGCTTTGAAGCCTGTCTCAGCATGTGCTCAGGAACTCCCTGCGCTCCGGGGATGTTTCCGCCGTACTTGTTGCAGAGCTCAACGAACTCAGGAAGTACTGTCGATGCTCCATGGAGCACCAGCGGGAACTCTGGAAGAAGGTTGGTTATTACCTCGAGCCTTGCAAAGTCGAGCTTTGGCTCTCCCTTGAACTTGTATGCTCCGTGACTTGTTCCGATTGCTATCGCCAATGAATCGATTCCTGTCCTCTGTACGAACTCCACAGCCTGGTCAGGGTCCGTGTAGGATGCGTCTTCCTTGCTAACATTGACAGCATCTTCGACTCCTGCAAGCCTTCCAAGCTCAGCCTCTACAACAACGCCTTTGCTGTGCGCGTATTCGACGACTTCCTTGGTTATCCTGATGTTCTCCTCAAATGAGTGGTGCGAAGCATCGATCATTACTGATGTGAATCCGTCATCAACGCACTTCTTGCACATCTCTGCGCTGTCGCCGTGGTCAAGGTGCAGGACTATGTCCAGACCTGAATCCTCGATCGCTGCCTCTACAAGCTTCCTAAGGTATATTGGATTCGCATACTTCCTTGCACCTGCAGATACCTGGAGTATTATAGCTGATTTCTCCTGCTTCGCAGCATCAACTATTCCCTGGATTATCTCCATGTTGTTGACATTGAAGGCTCCTATCGCATACTGTCCTGCATACGCCTTCTTGAACATTTCGGTTGAAGTTACCAGTGCCATTTACATTACCTCCTTAGTTTTGGGATATCTATATTCCTTATAGATAACAAGTAATCAGTCGTCATCCCTGCCGAGCTCGAACCTTATGCCTCCGGATTCTTCCTCGCCTTCAGGCTCGATCTTGTCATTCTCTCCGTAGAAATGGCTTGAATCACCGTAGATCCTGGTCTCGGTCCTTGATAATGCCCCTGCCTTCTCAATTATAGCATCTTTGATGTCTATGGTGATATGGCTCACACTATCTTTTGCCTTGCCGACCTTTTCCTTCAGGTCCTCGACATCGATTTCCGATACAGCTTCCTCCAGGAGCTCCCCTGCAGCGTTGAAGGTGGTCTCTATGAATTTTCTGCCTTCCTCCCCTACTGTCCTTGAGCCTGTAATAGCCTTGTAAGCCAGCTCCTTCCTGTCCATCCTGAGCGCTGCAAGCCCTATGGCGTCGCCGGTGAACTCCACCGTTGCGCTCAAGGCTCTTCCTATGGTTCTTCCTGCCTTGTTTGCGTTCTTCTTGACCTTCACTTTTCCTACCTCCACGATAGTCTTATGTATATATTTAACCACAAAATTGTTAATAAAAACCAAAGCTGTAAAAAAATACGCAAAAAAGCAGTCATCTGACTTTTAATCGTCATGATGACCACTACTTTTCCTATTCCTCAGTTTCCCTGGGGAATACCATCTTTACCTTCTTGTCGGAAATGGAGAATGTTACCTGCTTCCTCGCGGCGATTTCCCCGTCCACATTGATGTATACCGGCTCCTCAGCAATGATCTCCACCCTTTTGCATCTCCTGTACTGAAGCTCCTCGAGCCCCATGTGCTTTCCGGCGATCGCCTTTGGCAGGAACTTCATTACCTTTGCCCTGTCAATGTCTGTAACTATGAGCACATCAAGCAGACCGTCGTCTATTTCGGCAAGAGGCGCTATCTTTATGCCCCCTCCATAGTACTTTCCGTTAGCCACCGCAACCATGAACACTTCCTCGTCGAAGACCTCGCCGTCGGCTGTAATCTTCACCTTCTCGGGCTTTATGTCCATTGCCGTGGAAATTACACTGAGAAGATACGAGACCTTGTTTGGTACTATCGGTCCGGTCTTGTATTTTTCAGCATTCTTCACCACATTGGCGTCAAAGCCTAAAGACGCGATGTTCAGGAAATACCTGTCGTCAGCCATTCCCAGGTCGACTTCCTTTTCAGTCCCAAGGATCGTATCCAGGAGGATCCTCCTCCTGTCGAACTTCTTGACCACTGACTTTATGAAGTCATTGCCAGATCCTCCCGGGATACAGGCAAGTGTTGAGCCTGTCCCTACCATTCCGTTCAGGACCTCGTTAAGCGTACCGTCTCCGCCGACGGCATAGATGCGGTAGTCTCCAGTAGACGAGAAGTCCCTGGCGATCTCTGTCGCATGCCCCTCGTATCTTGTGAAGACTATCTCGTAATCAATATCCTTGTACTTCTGCTTAAGCTCCCTGAAGAGCTTGCCGATGGTCCTTGCCATCCTCAGTGCTATTCCGTTTCCTGCAGCCGGGTTAACTATGAACAAATGCTTTACGGGACTCATATACTACCACCAAATCCGATATTTTGTATTTCCGCACAAACCTTTGCGGACCTCTTATTCAAGTATAGCATCTTATGCTGAGCTTCAATTGTATTAATCAATATTTAAGTCTTTTTTCAATTGTCAGCGGAACTCACCTCAGGCTGCACCTTGACGCCTGCTGAAGCCGCTGTCTCGGTCCACCTGTCTACGAAGTCTCCCCTTGCCCATTCAGCCATTATTATCTCCTCATCCGCATCAAGTGCAATGGTCATTACCGGCTTTGTCAAGAGGTTCATGTTCTCGTCGTACATGAACATGATCAGATACCTTGGAGTCCTTACTATAACGAAAGCATTGCCCGGAGCATTTATGACGTCCTTGGCCTCCGGAACCATTTCCTTTATACGGCTCCAAGATACCTGCAGCTCATCATATGTCACGAGCTTTGCAGGCGGGATCAGAGACACTGTGATGTCTGAATAGTCCTTTGCAGGCTCCTTCGCCGAATTCAGCCTTGCAGTCAGGACCCAGTGACCGTTCTTCCTAACCATAGCCAGGCTTTCAGCCAGGCTTCCGATGCTTCCACCCATAGCCTGCAGTGAGCTGTCCCTTATGCTTTCGCTCTCATACGACCGCTCAAGGGCTTCCATGCCTTCCACACCCGCGATTTCCGTTATGTTGACGCCCCTGTACTCCGTATAGTTGTCAACTGCCAGTATCTTCTGGTAAGGGAGGCTATTGTCCCTGCCTGAAATGCCTGCCCCCTGAGATATCCCTATGTAGTCATTCCCGACGAAACCTACGTCTATGTACCTTTCCGCTGTAATAACCGGAGTTCCAAGCTCATTTTCAGTTATTACCTGCCTTCCCACAGGCTTTATGAGCAGCGACTCGTATACCTTGTCATCTTCCATGTACCTCTCGACTGAAAGCAGCATGAACTCCTTTCTCGGAAACAGTATGTCGCTGACCTCGTATGCGTTCTGGTACTCACCTGTTGAGTATATCCAAAGCGTCCTGTAGGATGAGCCTTCCTCCGATGTCCTCTCTGACTTAAGCCCTATGAGCACTCCTGCCTTAGGCTGATATGTGATGGCCTTGCTGGATGAATCGAAGGCCATGTCCATTTCCGGAGCTGCTCCTGAAGTCTTCTGCTCTGTCGGAGCGGCATCCCCGCTCCGTACAAGCTTGATGAAGTTCTTTCCTTGTATTATGCCGATCATGTCCTTCTCCAGGCTGAACACCTGATAGAATGACTTGTTCTCGGTGCTTATGTCGTATACCTCCATCTCGCCATCCTTGAGGTTGAGCCTTGAAGGATTGAGCCTGTACCTGTTGAGCAGGAAATCGAACACATTGACAAGCTTCACCTTGTATTCCGGAAGCTTCACGATTTCGCTTCCTACCCTTGCCTCTCTCGTATCGAAGTAGGCAGTCAGGTTCCTGTAGTCAGATTCGCTGATTTCAGCTGTCCCTTCAAGCGGAACCACGGACAGGTAGCTGTAGCTTCCCTCTATTTCAAGCTTCGCTGGTTCAGGTGCATGCACCACCCTCTCATTTCCCGATATGCCAAGAGAGCAGCCAAAAAGCATTATGGAACAGGCCATAAGGGCGATTATCTTAATTATGCTTTTCATGCGTCACCACTCCCTTCGTTGGAATCCTGAGCCTTATCTCGGTTCCCTTTCCCAGCTCGCTAACTATCACAAGCTCCCCGCCATGGAGCTTCGCTATCTCATCGCAGATCGAGAGCCCGATTCCATTTGAAGAGTTTGATGTCTTTCCCTTGAAGAACTTCTCCTTCACCTTGTCGATGTCCTCAGAGCCTATCCCTATACCGTTGTCGGCAACTATGAAGTCTATGTGCCTGTCTGACTTCTCCATTGACACTGTGATCTCTCCACCCGGTCCGGTAAACTTGAAGGCATTGTCTATGAGGTTTATGAAGACCTGCTTCAGCCTGTTGGCGTCAGCAGTGATAAATCCCATGTTGTCCTTCCTGTTCACTATGAATTTCTTGCCTTCCCTGTTGGCCCTGTCCTCCATGTTCTTCCATATGAAGTCGAAGAGCCTTGTAATGTCCACCTTCTCAAGGTCCAATGTTATCTTNNCCTGTCCGTCTCATTGGATATTATGTCCAGGCCGTCAGACAGGAGCTCCCTGTCTGTGCTTTCGTCCTTCAGGGTTATGGCCCAGCCCTTTATTGCTGTCAGCGGGGTCCTCAGCTCATGGGACACTGAGGATATGAAGTCATTCTTCAGCGCATCCTTCTTTTTTATCTCCCTTGTCATGTAGTTGAAGGTGTCTGATAGCTTTCCGACCTCGTCATCGTTGTATTTCCTGCTGACCACGTTATAATTCCCGGAGGAAATCTCCTCAGCTGTTGCAGTGAGCTCCTCTATGGGCCTTATTATCTTCTTTGACAGGAACTGGCTTATGGCAGCGGTTATTGCAACTACGCCAATCGCAAAAAGTGAGAAGTTAAGTGCGATGACCCTCAGTGTCCTGTCAACATCCCTCATTGAGGTTATGAACCGAAGGGCTCCGACTATACCTGTCCCGTCGCTTAATGGGTAAGAGACCGCCATGACCTTCTGTCCCGTGCCTTCCTTGCTGAAGATGAGATAGTCAGTCCCTCCTGAGAGGGCTGCAGCTATGTCCTTCTCATCCCTCGGCCCCTGGGGCCTCGTTCCCTGTGAATCGAGGATCACGACTGAATCAAGGTTTATTATCTGGACCTCTGCGTCTGTCTGCTTCCAGAATGCATCCACATCGCCATAGACATTGTCCTCAAGGCTCTGGTCGGAAAAGTACCTTTCATAGAAATCCGCTGATATCCTCAGCTGGTTCTCCAGGGTAGTCCTTATGTTGTTGTAGAAATATTCCTGAAGAAGGAGCATGGCGGCAAATTCGGTGACGAACACCGAAATGAATATTATGATCATGTAGTTCCTTGCCATCCTGTTCTTCAGGCTGTTGTACCTTCCCAATTCATGCACCTCTTCCGCCTATTACTTCCTTATGCCAAAAGGAAACCAGGAGCATCCCTCTGGTTTCCGCCTGTCTATCTTGACCACCTGTAGCCTGTGCCCCATACGGTCTCTATGAATGCCGGCTCAGACGGATTGTCCTCCACCTTAGCCCTCAGCCTTCTTATGTTTACGTCAACTATCTTCGGGTCGCCTATGAAGTCGTAGCCCCACACAAGGTTAAGGAGCTCATCCCTTGAAAAGGCCTTTCTTGGATTTTCAAGGAAGATGCTCATCAGCGCATATTCCTTTGGAGTAAGGTCAAGCACCATATTGTCCTTCATAATGGTCTGTGAATACTTGTCCATAACGAAGCCCTGGCTTTCTACCTTATACTCGTCCTTCTTGACTGTCTTACCTTCCTCAAGTCTCCTGATCAGTGCCTTGGTCCTCAGGATGAATTCTGTAGGATTGAAGGGCTTGACGACATAGTCGTCAGCTCCCCTTTCAAGTCCTGTGATCTTGTCCATGTCCATACCCTTTGCTGTCAGCATGATGATCCCGATTTCCGGGTGCTTATCCCTGAGCCTTCTGCAGACCTCGAAGCCGTCAATTCCCGGAAGCATGACATCCAGGACCACTACCTTTGGTCTCTCGAGTTCGGCGAGCCTGAGTGCTTCTTCACCCGAACCTGCCTCAAGCACCGAGAATCCGTTCCTCTCGAAGTTTATCTTCAAAAAAGCCCTTATGCTGGACTCGTCCTCGCATATAAGTATCTTCACAAAATCACATCCATTCTATTTTAGGATTCCGAACTTATATCCCTGTTCCTTGAACTCCGCTATTATCATCGGCAACGACTCCGGTGTAAGCTGTTTGTTTGTGGCATCGTGCATGAGGACTACGACCACTGACTTTATCTTCGTATAGTTCAGTGAACTCGTGACAAAGTCCGCCATAGCCTGAGCATCCTTCGGTCTTCTCGATGATGGTTCCGAGTCTCCGTTCATTGCATTCCAGTCCACATACTCTATTCCCATGCCCCCGATGACCTCGTCCACCTTGTCCATGCCCTTCCATGACATATGTCCGCCGGGGTACCTCAGCACCTTGCTGTCGAATTCAGCCTTGCCTGTTGCTGTCCTTATGGCATCTATGAGCTTCACCATCTCATCCTGTATGAACTCCGGATCTCCGGTGTTATTCGGATATAGCTTCTCGTAAACATGGCTGTATGTGTGCAGTGCAACTGAGCTTCCTTCCTCGAGTATCCTGTTTATGACTTCACCTGAACCTGCCTTTTCCACACTTGTCCCTATAAGGAAGAACGTGCCCGGCACGCCCTCCTCCTTCAGCACATCAAGGATCTTTCCTGTGCTTTCGGGGTTCGGTCCGTCATCGAAGGTCAGGAATACCAGCTTGTCCCCGCTGTATGGTACCTTGCCTGTCATCCAGTCCCTTACATCCTTTGTCGAGTATGCATATTCATCAGCCTTCACTATATGGTTTCCGTTCCTTACCAGGTCCTCCGGGGATACAACGGGTACGGTCTCCGTAACGGTCGGCTGTGTATTGTCCACAACTACCGGCTTGTTTGAGGTAAAGAAGCCCTTCCCGAACAGGAAGTAGACTCCAAGTCCTATCGCAGTCCCAAGTATTACGACTGCCCCAAATGTCCTCAGTATCCTTCCGGTTCCGCCTCTTCTTTCAGGTGTGAACAAGTTTCTGTTTCTTCTCATATTTCCTCCGAATCTTTCTTTATCTTAATTCTATGTTGCGCTTCATCATATTTTGTTACAAACAGGAATCATCTCCTATATCATAACAAATATACGGTCAAAAA
>DIXH01000102.1:0-7622 GCA_002428605.1 Clostridiaceae bacterium UBA6085 | reverse complement strand
CCTGATGAGGTATTCTCACAGAGGATGGCAGGAGACGGAATTGCAGTAGTCCCCACCGGAAATGTTGCAGTAGCCCCAGCCGATGGCGAGATTACCCTGATATTCCAGGGAGGCCATTCATTCTCCATGAAGACACCTGAGAAACTCGAGATTACGGTTCACATAGGACTTGATACCCTGATCATGAACGGAGAAGGCTTCGAGGTGCTTGTCCAGGAGGGTACAAGTGTAACAAAAGGTACCCCAATCATCAGGTATAGCCCTGAAGCGATAACAAGCACCGGCCTGTCCCTGATTTCGCCTGTCCTTCTGACAGATCCGGATTCAGTCCGATCGATATCCTCATATCCTGGCATGTATACCGAAGCCGGAAAGACCGCTATCATGAAGGTCAGGCTGAAGTAATCCTTAGTCTAAATCTTATTACGACAAGAACATACTGCATCTAGGAGGTACATAAATGAAGAAGGTCCTTGCCATCGCTTTGGCTTCAGCATTGCTCCTAACCCCGTTTTCAAAGGTTCTGGCAAACTCCGCCCCTGTCTATTGGGAAGGCTATCCATCAACTGTCATAATGTCAGTTGATGAGGATACTGACATAAGGGTCGATTCAGAGAAGCTTCTCTTTGACCTGAGTGAAGGCCTTAAAGGCGGATACAGCCCCTTGTGCAGGATAACGGCAGAATATGTCATGTCTGCTGGCAGAGATACCACATCGACAATGGCCTTCCCCTACATCGGCAGCCTCCAGAGCCTTTATGAGGGCGAAGTGAGTATTACAGCAGATGGAGAAGAAGTACCCTTTTCACTCTTTTTCGGTGAACCTGCCGAAGGCTACGGTACCTTCTCAGATTCAGAAAAAAAGGATCCTCAGCCATTCTCAAGCATACTCCAGGCAGTCTCGAAAACGGACTATGAGCCCGTAAGCTTTGATGCTGATGAAAAAGCCACCCTTGTGAGTATAGATGTCAATAAGACCGGCTCATCATCACTTATGATTTCAGTGCCCATGGACCTTCAGGGCAAGGATACTGATATCATCGCCCTGGATTTCAACGGTTACTCCAGGGAAGGCGACAGGATGGAGCTTAAGTCCTGGGTCGACAGCACAGATACGATTGAATTCCTTGTCATCGGAGACAGGTTCGATGTTGCAGTTGAAGGCTACATCGATGCTACGGAAAAGGAGAAGAATGACGGCTTCACCTATGAAATATCAGAGGATGAGGTTGACATTCGGGACTTCCTCCTAAAGGAGGGTGAACGTCTTCTCGGCAGGAGCATAGCCGATGATTCCTCACAGTACTGGAACGTCATGGCAAGGGAGGTCGACAGGGCCATCCAGAACAACGATGGCTTTGCAAGCATCGACGAACTGACAAGCGCCCTGTACACTGACAGGTACATCCTGTTCATTTACTCAGTTGATTTCATGAAAGAAACCTCAAGGGAAATCTCAGTCTCCTATCTTTCAACAGGAACCATGGACAAAAGGGAGACAACAACCCCCAAGTACACCTTCAGTTACCTGTTAAGCCCCGCTTCCCTCTGGAATGGTTTCAAGAACCTGAATATGGAGATAAGGACTTCGGAGACCGAACCCTATCTTCTTGAAAGCACACTTGGATTCGAAAATACCGCTGAACGTAATTACACGGCATCATTTGAGGCACTTCCTGACAAGGACCTGGTATTTACGGTATACAAATCAGAGAAGGTAACACTGTCAGACAGGTTCAACGGATGGCTCAGCAGAAGCTATGGACTGATCTTCATGCTCACTCTGCTGCTTCCGCCAATCATAGTCTTCGCGATCCTCTTCCTGATAGCCAGGGCTGTTTGGAAAAGAAGGTCAAAGGTAGATTAGCCGTATGATATAATCTGATGTGATATAAAAGACATGATTAATAAGGGGGACCACAATTGATAAGAAGAGTGATCAATATAGACAGGGAAAAGTGTAATGGCTGCGGAATCTGCGTTACAGCCTGCCATGAAGGGGCAATAGGACTTGTAAGCGGAAAAGCCCAGCTTATGAGGGACGACTATTGCGATGGCCTGGGAGACTGCCTTCCGGCATGCCCTGAGAATGCCATAACTTTTGTGGAACGTGAAGCAGCTGCATATGATGAAGCAGCCGTACAGGCGAATATGGCAATTAAGCAGGCACAACCCCAGATGATGACGTTCGGGGCAGAGCCTGCAATAAAAAGGACAGTCAAGACATCAGAACCCGTCCAATCAAGCGGAGAGTCACAACTTTCACAGTGGCCTGTAAAGATAAAGCTTGTTCCTGTCAAGGCGCCTTTCTTTGATGGCGCGAATCTTCTCATAGCAGCTGACTGCAGCGCCTTCGCCTTCGGCGATTTCCACGACAGGTTCATCAAGAAGAGGGTTACCCTAATCGGATGTCCTAAGCTAGACAACGTGGACTATTCAGAAAAGCTGACCTCAATAATAAGTGGGAACAATATAAAGAGCATAACCATAGTACGAATGGAGGTTCCATGCTGCGGCGGTCTTACAAGTGCAGTCACAACAGCAATGAAGAACAGCGGTAAGATGATCCCCTGGCAGGTAGTCACCATATCCTCAAAGGGAGAGATTCTCGAGGACTGAACTGCATCTTGAGCAGGAAATAAGCCGCAATATGATTTACCGGATAAATTCCCATTTATCCGGTAAATTCTAATACCAGTGATTAATTTGAACAGCGCTGCATTACGAACATAGGAGGCCGATAAGGCATGGATATAGAAATCAGGGCTTACTCAAGGGACTACATAATAGAGGCGATCAGAATATGGAATGACATTGTTGAGGATGGCATAGCCTTCCCACAGATGGACCAGCTTACAGAAGAGTCAGGTGACGAATTCTTCTCAAATCAGTCATTCACCGGCCTTGCCTATGACAAGGACAGCAAGAGGATAGTCGGACTCTACATACTTCACCCCAACAACATAGGAAGATGCGGACACATTTCAAATACAAGCTATGCTGTAAAGAAAGGCCTTCGCGGTCACCATATCGGAGAGAAGCTCGTATTGCATTCCCTGTGCAAGGCGAAGGAACTAGGATTCAGTATAATGCAGTTCAATGCCGTAGTCAGGACAAACGAAAATGCACTCCACCTTTATGAGAAGCTTGGCTTCGTAAAGCTTGGCATCATCCCCAAGGGCTTCCTGATGAAGGATGGGACGTATGAGGACATTGTGCCGCATTATCGGTTGCTGTAAATACCCCCTGCCAAGACCATCAGATTTCCTTGATATATTTTTTAGAATTGGGGCTGATGACAAAATATGAAAACCAGGATAATAGCTCTGCTTGCAGCATTCTCACTGATGCTCGCTCTGGGATGCTCCAATAAGGAACTTAAAGCCGGAAAATATGTGATGCAGGGAACAGAACTTGCAGAATGGGCATGGGTTATCCTGGAGGATGACGGTAAATTCGTATTCAACAGGAA
This sequence comes from Clostridiaceae bacterium UBA6085, assembly GCA_002428605.1. GTDB lineage: Bacteria > Bacillota > Clostridia > Clostridiales > Clostridiaceae > Youngiibacter. Next base: position 4,150 of record DIXH01000102.1, on the reverse strand, counting down.
TCTCGCCACATCCTATCTACCTATTGGTACCTACACTGTGGAGTATGGTATGCTTATCCTGTCTGTCAGCGCTGATGAGACCTACAGGTTCAGGATCGATGGGAATGACCTGATCTTTGACAGCGGAAAGTATACTGAGCAATTGGTTCAAAAGGGCTCGATCTTCAGGCTTTCTGAAGTCACGATCGAAATTGGAAAGTCACTTAAGTTCTCTAAAGATGAGATCAAAAAGGCAATCGAATTGGTGCAGACTGGGTTCGCATTTCCATCTGCCAAACTGACAAAATTAACCTATGACGAGGAAAAATCAGAGAGGCTCATCAAGGGCTACATGCAAAACGGAAAAGGCTCTGTAAATGGAGTAGACCCAAATAACGTCATCATTCTGCTCTCAGAGTTTCATGTGGATGGCTCGGGGAAAAACCCAGTCCTCAACCCCAACTCAACCTACACAGATTACCAGTGGATATTGATCAGGCAAAGTGAAAACAGCAATTGGATAATCGATGACCAGGGTTATTGATTGGTTCAATTACCAGGGTTATTGAATATAAGTGTGCAGCGAAAAAGAGATTCATTGGAATCTCTTTTTTTCTACATTTTTTCTTAAAACCTGGGTTCCCGGCAAATATAACAATTAATTCTACTAAAAATCGCTGAATTTCAATGGATTTAGCGATTTTTTTGTTGACTTTAGCCTCGTTATATATTATAATATATAACGAGGTGATTGGGTTGGGAATTATTTATTGGGTTAATAAGAAAACAGGTATCAAATATGCGTACAGTAATGAAGCTTATTGGGACAAGGAGAAACAGCAGTCACGCGCCAAGAGGAAGCTCTTGGGTAAAGTGGATCCTGTAACTGGTGAGATCGTGCCAACAAGAGGCTACACCAAGCGAAAAGATGCGGTGCCAGACACAGTGGTCAAGCCAGGCCCTGTTCCGATATCCAAGGTTCAGAGAAGCTTTTATGGAGCCAGCTACCTGCTTGATCAGATTGGCAAAGCCACAGGAGTCGAGGCCGACCTGAAAACATGTTTTCCGAATAGCTACAAACAGCTGCTATCCATAGCCTATTACCTTATCCTTGAGGAAAACAACTCCATGAGCAGGTTCAGCCACTGGAACAGATTGCACATACATCCATGTGGAACTGACATTCCTTCCCAGAGGAGTTCAGAGCTCTTCCAGAACATTGATGAAGCCAGCAGGATGAACTTCTTCAAGAAACAGGGAAAGCGGCGAATAGAGAAGGAGTACTGGGCATTCGATACCACATCGATCTCCAGTTTTTCAGAAACGCTAAAGCAGGTGAAGGATGGCAGGAACAAGGAGAATGACCGCCTTCCCCAGTTCAATCTGGCACTCCTGTTCGGAGAAGAATCAGGACTGCCCTTCTACTATCGCAAGCTTGCTGGCAATATAACCGATGTTAAGACAGTTAAGCAGCTGATGGCTGAGTTTGATGTCATGGGATACAAGAAGGTAAGTGTAATACTCGATAGAGGGTTCTACAGCAGAGAGAACATCAATGAACTGTACAAGAACAACCAGAAGTTCATTATAGGAGTTAAGCTGGGCCTCAACTACGTGAAGGAAGTCCTTGAACAGGAAAGGGAGAATCTGAAGCTCTGGAGCCACTTGGAGCCTCAGTTCAACACATATGGCATATGTAAGACCATAGAATGGGACTATGAGCAGAAAAGGCCACAAAAGGGCGATACATTGAAAGGGCAAAAACGTGCTTACCTTCATCTGTTCTACAATCCTGAGAAGGCTGCAAAGGACCAGTCTGACATGAATGACTACCTAACAAGCCTCTATAACGACATCAAGTACAACACAAGAAAAGAATACAGGATGAAGGACTACGACAAGTATTTCGACGTTTCGGAAACACCTAAGAGGGGCATGAAGATAGCACCGAAGGAAGAAGCCATGCGAGAGGCTGCCAGGAACTATGGCTATTTCGCGCTGTTATCGAACGAAGTCAAAGAGCCCTTTGAAGCGTTGTCACTTTATCGTAGCAAGGATGTAGTGGAGAAGGGCTTCGGAAACCTTAAGGATAGGCTTAACTTCAGAAGATTACAGGTTTCTTCAGAATTAGCTCTTAACGGGAAGCTTTTTGTTGGATTTGTAGCATTGATCTATTTGTCATACGTGAAAAAGAAGATGCAGGATGCTAAGCTATTTGAGAAATGGACTTTGCAGGGACTACTGGATGAACTTGACGTGATTGAGCTGTTTGAGTCACCTGAGCATGGTCGACTGCTTGGTGAAGTGACTAAAAAACAGGAAGAGCTATTCCTTGCCTTGGGAATAACTCCTCCATCGTTATAGTTTTCGGGAATCCAGGTTNNATAATTTATGAAATAGCCACGCATACTGCATCAATTATTACGGATATTATGATTCAATAGAATTGATAAGTGCATAAATCAGATTTTTCAGCAAAGCTTAATGGATGACCTAAGAAAATACTCTGGATTGGTTCATATGAGCGGTTTTGAGATTGCGCTGAACCATACTCTAGCAGAATAACATGTTTGCTAATATGACCATTTCAGAACCACAGTGGTTTTACTGGATGGAAACTCACGAGAGGAGGATTTATAATGGGTGCCTCAAATAAGTTGTCCGGTTTTGTTACATACAAGGATGCATTGAAATTGACGGCGAAGCAGAATGTCGAGAATCATCAGAATTTCATCAATCCTGGATTGGTCAGGCTTTTAGGGTTTCTCAATTTCGATAAGCTGTTTGTTCGGGCTGAGAACTGCTCGGTTTGGGATAGCGACGGCAATGAGTATATTGACTTCCTTGGTGCCTATGGTGCACTTAACATCGGGCATAACAACAGTGAAGTCATAGAAGCATTGAAGTCAGTAGAGGCTCTGCCAAATTTCCTCCAGATTTCATTGAATCCGCTGACTGGGGCATTGGCCAGAAATCTTGCCCATCTTTGTCCGGGAGATCTTAAATATTCCTTCTTCTCTAACAGTGGAGCAGAAGCTGTTGAAGGTGCCTTGAAGCTTGCAAGGGCATCATCTGGAAAGTCCAGGATAGTCTCTTGTGAAGGGTCATTCCACGGCAAGACATTTGGTGCGTTATCCGTTACAGGAAGAAAAAAATACCAGAAGCCATTTTCTCCGATGCTACCAAGAGTCAGCTTTGTCCCCTTCGGAAATGCTGATGCGCTCAGAAAAGCCCTGGCTGCAAAAGATGTTGCAGCCTTCATCGTTGAACCTATCCAGGGAGAAGGCGGGATTATAGTCCCACCAGATGGTTATCTGCGCGATGTCAGAAAGATATGCTCTGAGACCGGAACACTGCTTATAGTCGATGAGATACAGACAGGACTTGGCCGCACCGGAAGGATGTTCGCCTGCGAATACGAGGATGTCTCCCCTGACATCATGTGCCTTGCAAAATCACTGGGTGGAGGGACAATGCCTCTGGCAGCTTATATCGCCACAGAAAAAGTATGGAAAGCAGCATATGGCACATTGGATAAAGCTGTTCTGCATACCTCAACCTTTGGAGGAAACACAAGAGCAGTAACTGCCGGCCTTGCAGCACTTGAAGTGACATTGAGGGAAGACCTGCCTGGTCAGGCTGAAGAAAAGGGTAAATATTTTTTGGCAGAACTCCAGAAGCTTAAGATAAAGTATCCAATAATCAAAGAAGTCCGCGGCCGAGGTCTGATGCTAGGAATCGAGTTCGCTCAGCCCAAGAATAATTTCCTCAACAAGGTCACAAGAGGTAACTTCGAAAAGCTTTCGTACGAGTATGTGGGCTCCCTTATAGCCGGCGAGCTCCTGAACAAGCACCATATCATCACTGCGTATACTTTGAATAATCCTAAGGTGATCCGTCTGGAACCTCCTCTCACCATTTCATATGAGCAGATTGATAAGTTCCTGAAGGCTCTGGACACGGTCTGCCATAGGAACAAAGGCTTCTTTGGCGTTGTAAGGTCAAGCTCAAAAACCGTCATCGTTTCATTCCTTAAGAAGAAGTTCCATTCCTGATAGAAAAAACAAGAGAACCCATCAGTTCTTAGAATAATAAACTGATGGGTCCTCTTAATTCTTTTTTTTGCAAAGCAAATCCCCCGGACCAAAAGATCCGGGGGATTAGTTGACCT
>DIXH01000080.1 GCA_002428605.1 Clostridiaceae bacterium UBA6085 | reverse complement strand
TAGGATTCTTCTTCAACGCCTACGGGCACGTGTTCATATAAAAGCTGCAATTGTAAAAATAAAGGAAGGAATGATTTGAAATGATACTTAAGATACTTGGGACAGGCTGCGCAAACTGCAAGAAGCTTGAGGCTAATGTAAAGGAAGCCGTGAAGGACATGGGACTTGATGCGGAGGTTAAGAAGGTTGAGAACATAAAGGACATAATGTCCTATGGAGTAATGGGTACTCCTGCGCTCGTGAAGGATGAGAAAGTCCTTTTCGCAGGAAGAGTTCCGAACGTTGACGCAATAAAGAAATATATAGCGGAATAAGTGAAAACCCGGTCAGAAATTCTGACTGGGTTTTCACTTTCGGTGATAGTCCTTGTAAACGATTGAATATACTGGTACATTTGAATCAGGGAAGTGTTTACAGGGTAAGGGGGATTTCAATGATACCAAGAAGCGAGATGAAGACTAAGAAAGTGCCTTATGTGGTCGGTCAGGACTACAAGAGGTTTCCAGTGACTAGCCAGGCGTTTGTCACGGTGAGCATGAAGGATACGGGAAAGCTTGGATACATGTTCTGGCTGGACAAGATGCATAGGAACATGGGACGGAAGATGATGGAGGGTACTGAAGGTTATCTTCAGGAGGACAACGCACTGGAAATGGGGGCGAATGCCTTCAACCTGCTTGTAGGAGCCTACGGTTTCCCGAATTTCCAGATGCTCAAATGGAGCACAATGGTAGTGCCTGAGGTGCTGTCATCCCATAAGGTGGTCAAGCCATCGGAGGAGCTGACAAATCTTGTGAAAAGGGCGGCCGGGATCTATGGGGCTGACCTTGTGGGGATAGCTGCACTCGATGAGAGATGGGTTTATTCAAAGGATATGGTGAAGCCTTTCGTAATCACAGAGGACGGTATTCCGGAGGAGACCGAAGAGGAGTTCAGGATCCCAAGGAGCATGGATAGGGCGATAGTCATGGCTGTAGCCATGGATCCGAAGGGTATAGATACATCTCCTGCCATCGAGTCAAGCACGGCGACATCCATAGGATATTCAAGGATGGGTATTACCGCCGTATCACTTGCAGAATATATCAGGGCAATGGGCTACAGAGCCATACCTTGCATGAACGACACGGCCATGAGCATCCCCCTTGCGGTGGATGCGGGACTGGGGGAGCTTGGAAGGCTGGGTATACTTATAACACCTGAGTTCGGTCCAAGTGTGAGGCTGTTCAAGGTCCTCACTGACATGCCTCTTGTTCCGGACAAGCCGATTGATTTCGGCGTGGAGGTGTTCTGCAAGAACTGCCTTCTGTGTGCGGAGCATTGTCCTTCTGATTCCATAAGCTTCGATCTGCCCAGGGAAACCTCATCACTTGAGACAAGCAATCCCGGCGTCAGGAAATGGTACATCAACGGGGAGAAGTGCCTGAGGTTCTGGCAGGAAAACGGAGGAAGCTGCGCTACCTGCATAGCGGTATGTCCGTTCACCTGGGGCTTCGAATCAATACAGTGCTTTGAGTGCACGAAGTGTGAAACAAGAAGGGGCTGTGAGCTTCAGGTGAATACTCACTTAAGGGCGAAGCACGGTTACCTTAAGATCGAAAGCTATGGTGAGAGGCCTGTTCCATTAAGGCCAAGGAGAGAGGGACTTTGAAGAAGCTCTGGATCATTTCAGCAGGTCTTGTAATCATTGTTGCTGCTGTTGGGGTATATCTGGCATTTTTCAGGGAGCTGCCCGGACCTCCGGGACTTGAGGCGAAGAGCACACTTGGGATTGCAAGGGCATTGACCGGAACCTATGGATGGGACTACGGGAACAGGTCTGTTCAGGCTGACTCGATGCACCCGAAGGACTTCCGGTATGAACCTGAGAACACGCTGCAGGTCACTGCAGGTGAGAAGATAACCATTTATCCCGTATACGATGACAAGCTGTACAAGGGTAACATGGAGCTTATTGACTTCGAGGTCTACAGGGCAGCGGGCGGAGAAATATCTCCTTCAGGCGGGATCGCAGAGCTAAAAGGACGCACCATAACGGTTCAGATACCTGAGGCATCAGGCGACCATGTCCTGGCAGTTACAGTAAGATATCAGCAGGGCACGGTAAGCTACGGACTGAAGGTCTCTTCATTGAGTGAAGCTCCGATGAAGGGGCTTGAGCTGTATGTATGGAGAGATGGCGGGAAGGCTCTTTATTCTCTCCTTGTCAGGTACCAACAGGAACAAGACCGAAGATGAGATAACAGGGAACCCCTTAGCCACTGATTCCATTGAAGCTATAAGGCTGCAGCTTGGAGGCTTCACCGATAGCTTTGTCACCATATACCAGATGCCTGATGCGAATTTCACCGAAGCTGAGTACGGAAGCATTGAAGATGAGCTGACTGAAGGCTTCGGACACGAGTTCATCGCTGCCGGAGTATGGAGCAGATAGGAATAATTCAACAAATGGAGGGATGAGCATGGACAGGGAATTTTTTGAAACGACCTATGAAGGGTACACCCTGAGGGTGGACAGGTCCTGCCTCTACAGCATGGAAGAAGTCTGGATAAGGCATGACGGGGATCTCGCCGTTGTTGGCATCACCGATTACCTGCAGATGGTTTCAGGTGAAGCGACGTTTGTAGACCTGCCTGAGCTTGGTGCGATCCTCGAGAAGGATGAAGAGGCTGCCGATATAGGTATGGATGGAGTATCTGTAGGGGTGAAGGCTCCTGTAAGTGGAACAGTTGTTGAGATCAATGAGGACCTTGAGACCAATCCTGAGAATGTGAACAGCGATGCTTACGGAAAGGGATGGCTTTTCAAGCTTGAGCCTGCAAACTGGGAGGATGACATAGCGGAGCTTCTGTTTCCTGATGCATACCTTCCGGTTATGCTGGAAAAGCTTTCAAAAAGGTAGGGTGAGTATATGATTTATGTCAACAGTTCAGCCTGGAATGGCGGGTTTGAAGGCCATACCGTCTGTCAGAACGGCACTGAAATGGACTTTTCATCCCCTCCCATGAAGCACGGGAAAGCAGGAACAATGACCCCGGAGGATGCATTCATGATGGCGGTGAACACCTCATTCCAGATCGCAGTGATAATCGAGATGGAGAAGGCAGGCCTTGAGATGGCAGCCTATGAGTGCAGGGTGGAGGGTGAGGAGAATGGATCGTCCTTCAGCCTCATAAGGGTTATGCCAAAGGTCACGGTATGCGGCGCAGGAACTGAAACCAAAGCCAAAGCGGCACTTCTTAGTGCTGTAGGCAGCTCACCGGTAACAGCTTCCATCAGGTGNNCATGGATCATCCCTTAACTATGTTATCTTCTCATTTAGTAAAGGTTAACCCAATCATTGGACTTTCAGCATGGTATAATGAAAAGCGGCAATATATTTCCGGAGGATATTTATGTTTCGCAGAAGTTCATTGAATTTGGCAATTATAATTGGATTGGTATTTTCGATCCTTCTTTCCGGCTGCGGAAAGAAGGAGGAGAAGACACTCAGCATAGGGGAGCAGTTCGGACTGGCCTATGCGCCGCTTGAGGTAATGAAGTCCAAAGGGTTCCTTGAAGCTGAGCTTAAGGAAAGGAACCTTAATATTTCCGTGCAGTGGAAGAAGCTGGGAAATACATCAGCTATAAGGGAAGCAATGCTTTCGGGTGACCTTGACATAGGCTTTACGGCAATTCCTCCGTTCCTCATCGGAAAGGACAAGGGAATGGACTGGAGGATCATAGCCGGGATATCAAAGACCTCGGTATCGCTGGTGACAAAGGATCCTTCCTTGAGTTCAATTTCCGACCTCAGGGAAAACCACAGGATAATGCTTCCTCAGCCAGGATCCATACAGCACATACTGCTTATGATGGCGGCAGAGAAGGCGACGGGAGACGCTTCGGCATATGACGGACAGCTTCTTTCAATGGCTCATCCTGACGGCGTCACCGCGTTCATATCAGGCTCAGAAGACCTGCTTCACTTTACCACTCCTCCTTATCTTCAGGAGGAGCTTGAGAATGGAGGAAGGGTCCTCCTTGACGGAAGGGAGAGCTTTGGCGGAGACTTCACCTTCATAGTAGGCATCTGCCAGGAAAGGGTGTTCAAGGACACCGGAGTTTACGAGTCCTTCAAGGGAGCCCTGGTAAAGACCATGGAATACATGGAAAGCGATAAGGCGGGCACTCTTGAGATCCTCACTGAGGCTTACGACTATGAGACTGATGAACTTGAAAGCTACCTTGGTGACGGCACCACGACCTTCGGCACAGGTGTCGAGGGAATGGATACATTCGTAGAATTCATGGAAGGGAACGGGCTCATATCCTCAGGTTTAAAGGATATGGAGCTGTTTTGGGAGCAGGATGCGAAGTAGGGAAAGGAAGTTAAGCAAAGAAAATAAGCTGATGGCAAGGGTGGCTTTCATGATTGCGCTTCTTGCCATATGGGAGATCATCGCACGTTCAGGAAGGTTTCCGGATGCGCTTTTTCCGGGGCTCATGGATATCCTTAAAAGCTTCATCGACCTTCTGAAAAATGGTGAGCTTATCATGAAGACTGCCTACAGCATAGGTATAGTATTCCTTGCCATGGCTATCTCCCTTGCACTTGCAACGGGACTTGCTGTCATATCAAGGGTTTCAGGGTATGCAAGGGAGCTTCTGCTCCTCCTTCAGTCGATCCTTTCACCGCTTCCCGGCATAGCAGTGCTTCCGATCGTAATATTATGGCTTGGAGTGTCAAGGACATCGATGGTCCTCATCATGGTCCATGCTACCATATGGCCTTTATGGTCTCAGCTGGACCTCAGCATCGAGAGGCTCGGCACAAGATATGGCAGGTTCATGGAAGCCTTCAGGCTGGACAGGAAGACGAGGTTCTGGCATATATATGTGCAGGGCTCGGCTGAGGACCTTAAGTCATCGCTTGGGATATCCTGGTCAAGGGGCTGGAGGGCCCTCATAAGCGTAGAGATGGTATTCGGAATGGTAGGCACAAGGACCGGACTTGGATGGCTCATCTTCGAGAGGCGGATGTACATGGATACTCCGGGACTTCTTGCTGGCCTTGTTACCATAGCGATATGCGGCATCCTTTTCGAATCGCTGCTGTTCAAGGGAGGTAAGGCTTATGAAGCTTATTGAGGTCAAGGGGCTTACAAAGTCATTCGGAAGCGAAACTCTTCTTAAGGATTTCTCACTGGACATAGGAGAAGGTGAGATAGTGGCAGTAATGGGTCCTTCAGGGATCGGTAAGAGTACACTGCTCAACATAATAGGTGGTCTGGACAAGGTATATGAGGGAAGCATCAGCTATGACCCGAAGGTATTCGATGGGATAGAAGTGCCTTTCCCGTTCGTTTTCCAGGAATCAGAGAGTCTCCTTCCCTGGAAGACTGTGGAGGACAATGTAAGGATAGCCGGGAAACGACTGACTCAGGAGGAGATAAATGAAGCCCTCAAATCAGTCGGGCTATACGAGCACAGGCTAAAGAAGCCTTCCGAGCTTTCCGGAGGCATGAAGCAGAGGGTATCCCTGGCAAGGGCTTTGGTATGCAGGTCAAGGGTGCTCCTGCTTGATGAGCCTTTTGCAAGTCTTGATTCGGAAATGAGGACGAAGCTTCAGCTTCTTGTAAGGGACCTATGCAGATCCAAAGGGATCACTGTGATCATGGTCACCCATGACAGGAGCGAGGCAGAAGCGATGGCGGACAGGATCGTATTCATATAGCCTATGGAAGGTGATCTAATAAATGCAATTGTGCGGTGGCAGCCTCAGGGATGCCGCCGCTTTTTCTTTTGACCATACTTTGACTTATTAGTGACAATCTTAAACTTCCTTGTTGACATTCATTCTCAACTATGGCAAAATGATGCTTGTGTAATTGAGAACAATTATCAACTATAGGAGGGCAACATGAAGCTTTTAAGGACGATCATGGCATTGGCAGCGTCAGCTGCAGTTATTTCAGGATGTGCAGCAAGAGGTGAAGCGGTGACGGTACCTAACATACCTGAAGAAAAGGTAGTCAACCTCTACACCGACAGGCATTATGACTCTGATGACGCAATATATGCGGCATTTACCGAGGAGACGGGTATCAAGGTCAACATAGTCAAGGGTAAGTCGGATGAGCTCATCGAGAGGCTTAAGACAGAGGGCGAAGACACTGAGGCTGACCTTTTCATAACGGCTGATGTTGGAAGGCTATACAGGGCACAGGAGGCAGGACTCCTTGAGGCCACTGAAAGCGCAGTGCTTGAGGCTAACATACCCGGGAATCTCAGGGAGCCTGAAGGCTACTGGTTCGGTCTTACCAAGCGTGCAAGGGTGATCGTTTATGCAAAGGACAGGGTAGATGAGAGCGAGCTTTCAACCTACGAGGACCTTACTGATCCAAAGTGGAAAGGAAGGCTTCTTGTCAGGGGAGCGGACAGCGTATACAACCAGACACTTGTCGCATCGCTAATCGAACTTGAGGGCGCTGAAAAGGCCAGGGAATGGGCTGAAGGGATCGTAGCGAACCTTGCCAGGGACCCGAAGGGTGGAGACAGGGACCAGGCTAAGGCAATAGCATCCGGAGAAGGTGACATAGCGATAATGAACACCTACTACCTTGGACTTATGCTTACCAGCTCGGACCCTGAGGAAGTCAAGGTCGCTGAGGGCCTTGGAGTATTCTTCCCGGACCAGGATGGTAACGGGACACACATCAACATCTCCGGCGGTGGTGTGGTGAAGGGTGCAGGCAATGCTGAAAATGCCGTAAAGCTCCTTGAATTCCTTTCGGGAGAGAAGGCTCAGAGCTCCTATGCCCAGACTAACTTCGAGTTCCCTGTGCTTGAAGGTGCCGCGTCCTCTGAATTCCTTCTTTCGCTTGGAGAATTCAAGGNNNNGGCACAGGTTCTGTGCTTTCCTTTCTGATTCTTTTTTCAGCTGTCCTGCCTGCACTCGCGATACTCATAAGGGTCGACTTTTCAGGGAGTGAAGAATGGAACCATTTCAGGGAGTATCTTCTAAAGGATGCTGTGGTACAGACTCTCACGATCGTATTCTTCTCGCTCCTTCTTGCTTCAGTTATCGGTGTCTCTCTTGCGGTCCTTGTCGCAATGTTTGACTTTCCCTTCAGGAACTTCTTCAAATGGTTCTTCTATCTGCCGCTCACCATACCTCCTTACATCGCGGCTTACGTATTTGCAGGGATGCTCGGATATACGGGGATCGTGCAGACTACCCTGAGGAGCCTGGGAGTTTTGGTTTCACCCGGAGCCCTGGACATAATGAACATAAGGGGAGCTGTGGTCATATACGCAATCACGCTGTATCCCTATGTCTACGCACCTGTGAGGTCCTTCCTTGAGAACCACGCGTCGGAGCTTGTTGAAGTCGCAAGGCTCCATGGATACTCACCTGCAGGGATATTCATGAAGGTAATACTGCCCCTTATAAGGCTGCCGCTCGTAGGCGGCTTGTCGCTCATCATGATGGAGATCATAGGGGATTATGGCGTTGCAAGGTACTTCAACCTTAAGACGGTAAGCTCTGCCATCTTCGGCTCCTGGTTCGGGTCCGGTGATACGGGAGTAGCGCTGAGGCTTTCCTTCTACCTTATGGTGATAGTCGTGATGTTCCTTGTCATCGATGACATCACAAGAGGAAGGAAGCGCTACGGCGTACAGGGAGGAAGGCAGCTTAGGCCATACAGGCTAAGCGGAGGATGGAAGGTCCTTGTTATCCTTTTTCTCTCATCAGCATCGCTTGTCGTCTTCTTCGTGCCTGTGGGACAGATGGTCCAATGGGCAGTAATGTCCTATGGCAAGGTGAACCTGGGGGAGACCGGCAGGATAATCCTTGATACGCTGACCTACAGCCTGCTTGCCAGCCTCATCATACTTGTAGTCAACACAGTCATCGTCTCAACCTCCAGGTGGCTGCCGAAAGGGATCTCAAAGCTTATGACAAAGCTTGCACAGCTTGGTTACTCGATACCTGGTGCGGTTATAGCCATAGGCACTATAACACTTTTCGTGTGGCTGGATTCGAACCTTGTTCCGGTCTACAGATGGCTTGATCCCGGAACAAGGAAGCTCGTCCTCAGCACCAGCACCGCAATGCTTACATACGCATTCGTAGTGAGGTATATGGCAGCGGGGTATAACAGCGTGAATTCAGGCTTCTCAAAGATAGGTACGAGATTCTCAGAAGCCGCCCAGACACTTGGGAAGGGGAAGCTCTACGCCTTATGGAAGGTTGAGCTCCCGATAATCAAGGGTTCTCTAATCACAGGCTTCATACTTACATTCATTGACATACTGAAAGAGCTTCCGCTGACGCTGCTGCTTCGGCCATTCAACTTCAATACTCTTGCCACACGGTCCTACGAGTACGCAAATGACGAGAGGATAATGGAAGCTTCCATTCCGGCACTTATGATAATACTGATATGCATGGCAGCTCTCCTGGCATTCGCCGCAGTAAACAAACAAAAGGGAGTGAAGACTGATGGAGCTTGACATAAGGAACCTTGAATTCAGATATGGGAAGAAGGATTCCGAAATATTCAAAGGCTTCGACCTTAACGTGAAGGATGGAAGCATCCTTGCAGTCCTTGGAAAAAGCGGAAGCGGAAAGAGCACGCTGCTCCGGATAATCTCAGGGCTTGAGGACAGGTCGAAGGGATATATAAGGATAGGCGACAGGACAGTGCAGGACGAAAACATCTTCATTCCTGCAGAGAAACGGAACACCGGCTTCATCTTCCAGAACTACGCACTGTTTCCATATCTTACGGTAGCCCAGAACATTGCCTTCGGGATGAAGAGAAAAGATGATGAAAGGGTAAGGGACATGGTAGGCCTCACAAGGCTTGAAGGCCTTGAGAAGAGGTACCCCCATGAACTCAGCGGAGGTCAGCAGCAGAGGGTCGCACTGGCAAGGTCACTCGCTCCGAAGCCATCTATTCTCCTCATGGACGAGCCCTTCAGCAGCCTTGATTCAGCTCTTGTCAAGGATCTGAGGGAGGACCTCCTGAGGATAATAAGGTCTACCGGAATGACGACTATAATCGTTACCCATGACGAGGATGATGCCAAAGCACTTGCAGATGAGACGCTGGTTCTTGACTGCCACTAAGGCTTTGAAATGAATGACAAAGAAGATCCCTGACCTTTAAGCTTCATGCTTTTTGGCAGGGATCTTCTTGCTTGTATTGAGACGGGTCATAGAGCTGGTTAACGGAGGATATCAGTTCATGATGTACTTTTTCAGGTCAGTCTTCTGTTTCTCCAGCTCGTACATGTAGTCATAGGTCTTCTCCTTGAAGATTGCAATATCGGAATTTGTGGAGGAGATCCTTGAGGTGTTGCTTACCATGTACACCGACCTTACAGGGCTTTCTATGGACAGCTCATACAGGCAGAAATCGAACAGGTTCTTCATGTTGAGGCATACGCTGGATGGTGCGAAGAACCAGTAGCCCTCTGACAGCAGCTGGAATGCGAGGAGGGTGGAGTCTACCTTGAATTTCGGGGAGTCCGGCTGGCGGAAGTAGGTACTGTGCCACTTTGAATATTCCTCACCCCAGTTGAAATATATCTGGTTTGTAAGGTCAAGGCGGCTGGGAGCTATCTTGTTTGCCTGGAAGTTCGCATTGTGCTTGCTGACTACGAACAGTGAATCCTCATATACCTTCACTGCCTCGGTATAGGGCACCTGAAGGTTGCTGAGGGCGAAGCCGACGTCGATTGTCCTGAAGCTTACGCTGTCATATATCTCCCTTGTGTGAAGGGTCTTTATGCCTACCCTCCAGTCATCATCAGGGTCGTTAAGAAGCTGCTTGTACAGGTTGTTAAGAACGAAGTTGTTAACGCTGTCTACAGCTCCTACCACAACGGTCTTGAACATGCTGAGGTTGGCGAAATTCGATATCTCATCAGACACCCTTTCATATTCCTGGGCGATCTTAAGGAACTTCTCTCCGTGCTTTGTCAGTTCTATATGTTTGTAGCCCTTGTCCCTGTCAAAGAGGGAGACCTTCAGCTCTGTTTCAAGTACCTTCAGCCTGTAGCTGATGGTGGACTGGGACATGAACAGCTGGTTCGCTGCTTTTGTTATGTTCAGTGTCTTGGCGAGTGCAAGGAATGTTTCAATTAAATCGTAATTCATATATGCTCCTCCTTGTTAAGGAAATATCAACTTAATTCGTACTTCATTTACATTATATCGAAATCTTCGATAATTAACATCTATATAATTCGTTTTTATTAATTGTAAGCGTTTGCTATGATGAATACACGAAACAGACAGTCAATAATTACATTAATGCAATGGGGGAGAAAAATGAAAAAGATTCTTGCACTAACAATGGCAGCGGTAATGGCACTGACAGTAGGATGCTCGAGCGGAACTAAGGATGGAACACCAAGTACGACAGCGGCGGCATTTCCTGGCAGCAAGGTGGTAAACCTCATAGTCCCTTATTCAGCAGGAGGAAGCTCAGATGTGGGGGCAAGGGTATTGCAGCCGTATCTTGAGAAGGCGCTTGGCACCACAGTCAACGTGGTCAACCTTCCTGGAGCAAGCGGCTGGGTAGGCTGGGAGAAGCTCCTTTCGGAAAAGGCTGACGGATATAATGTATCGATGGTGAACCTTCCGACCATATTCTCAGGCTACCTTGACAAGAGCCTCGGAAGAGACAAGAGCATAGCTGATTTCCAGATGCTCGCAAACCATGTGTCAGACTTCAGCGTTCTTGCAATAAACAAGGACGAAAAGAGATTCACAGATATCAAGAGCTTCGTGGAATATGCAAAGACAAATGAAGTTACGATCTCAACTTCCGGAGCAGGGACCGATGATGACATACTCCTTAACAAGATAAAGGCTGCCATGGACCTTAAGATAACAGCCGTACCCATGAGCGGAGCTTCAGAGGCTTTTGCTGCAGTACTTGGAGGTCATGTTGACGCATTCGCCGGAAACGTTGGTGATGTGCTCACTCCTATGGAAAACAACGAGATAATAACTCTTGCTGTATTTTCAGAGGATAGGTCAGACCTGATACCTGAGGTTCCTACATGGAACGAGTCAGGACTTGGAAAAGAAGTCACAAATTCGTCTGACAGAGGCTTCGGTGTAAAGGCCGGCACTCCTGAAGATGTGGTTGCTGCACTAGCGAAGGCCTTTGAAACTGCAATTACCGATGCAGAGCAGGTCAATAAGATGGCTGAACTGGGACTTGAAGTCAACTTCATGAACTCCAAGGACGCTGCATCCTATGTTGTCGACCAGGAGAAGATAATGATAGACATGGCTGAGACCATGGGTTGGAAATAGGCACCAGATCATAAGATTCCATAGCCTGAGTACCTTCAGGAATTGAAGGTGCTCAAGCTGAATGGAAAAATTTTAAAGGAGACCAAAATGGAAAAGGAAACCCGCAAACTGAACATAGATATTTATCTGGGAGTGATACTGATCCTCTTTTCAGCGTATCTTTATTTTGAATCAACAAAGGTCAAGGCAGAATCAGCCAAGTTCCCTCAGATAGTCATAATAATCCTTCTGGTACTTTCAGCGATAGTCCTTATTCTTGGAATCAGGAAGACCAAAAGGCCTGAGCTTACTCTGAAAAGTGACACTCTGCTGAACCTGGATGTCATAAAGACACCTGTCATGGTCTTTGTCCTTATAGCGGCATACATTGCAGCAATGAACTTCGCAGGCTTCTTCATTGCCACGGCACTCTTCGTGCCTGTCATGATGGTTTACTACGGAAATAAGAACATCAAAGCTATCATCATTACAGACATTGCATTGAACCTGTTTGTTTACCTGCTCTTTGTAAAAACTCTCAATGTAATGCTTCCATAATTAGGATCAAAGGAGAAAATAATGATTACAGAACAACTGATACAGAATTTGTTTTCGCTGCAGTCCTTAATCGGACTCCTGGTTGGAGTCGTGGGAGGGATCGTAATTGGAGCACTTCCAGGACTTGGAGCGACCATGGGAATCGCACTTTTAATACCATTCACCTTCGGAATGGAGCCCGCAGCCGCAATAATTATGCTGACCGCGCTATATACCTCCGCTCTTTATGGGGGTTCGATAACAGCGATACTGCTGCATACGCCAGGAACTCCGGCTTCAGCGGCTACTGCCATGGATGGCTACGCACTTACCAAGCAGGGAAAGGGATTGGAAGCAGTAGGAATATCAACTGTAGCTTCAATGATAGGAGGAACCCTGAGTGGAGCTGCACTCCTGTTCCTTGCACCTCCTTTGGCGACCATCTCACTCAAGTTCAACGCACCGGAATATTTCCTTATCGCAATATTCGGACTTACTATAATCGGATCTCTCGCCGGTGACAATATGCTGAAGGGCATAATCTCCGGACTTATAGGAATGTGCATCTCTTTCATAGGCTATGATACGGTTTTTGGAGTTGCAAGGTACACCTACGGTGTGACTGCGCTCGAATCTGGAATTCAGCTGGTACCTGCGCTTATAGGATTGTTTTCCATTTCCCAGGTAATGATACAGGCTGAAGGCATAAGGGCCATGAGGAAGGGTGAGAAGGTTGAGCCGATTCCTGACCTCAGCGGAAGTCCGATTCCATCGCTCAAGGAACTGATAAAGGAAACTCCAAATATAATAAGGTCCTCGATAATCGGAATAATCGTCGGTATCATGCCCGGTGCCGGCGGAGACATTGGCGGATGGATGGGTTACAACGAAGCCAAGAGATTCTCTAAGCAGAAGCACCTATTTGGAAACGGGTCCAGGGAAGGCATATGGGCCTCAGAATCTGCTAATAACGCAGTTACCGGCGGGGCGCTGATTCCTCTCCTGACACTTGGAATTCCAGGAAGCTCTGCTGCAGCAGTAATCATGGGCGCTCTCATGATCCATGGGCTTACTCCGGGATACTCACTCTTCAGCAAACAGGGCGACATAACCTATGCGATAATAATCGGCTTCATGATTGCAAACATCCTGATGGGTATCACAGGACTCCTTATCGCAAAGTCAGTCGCAAGGGTTTCCGGTATATCGACTTCGATACTTGCGCCGATAATAGTTGTACTTTCAGTTGTCGGAGCATATGCGATAAACATGAGCTTCGTGGATGTGGTTGTAATGGCCATATTTGGTATACTTGGCTACTTCATGAGGAAGACCGGATTCGCCACAGCCCCGATAACACTTGCTCTCATACTGGGATCCATGGCTGAGAGGAACTTCCACAGGGCAATAGTCATGGCTAAGGACACAAGCGTCCTTACCTACTATCTGACAAGACCCATATGTCTTGTGCTGATAGCAATGATCGGAATCTCACTTTTTGCGCCAATGTTCATGAGCAAGATAAATACAAAAGTGCCATCGGTGGAGTCTACTGGTGCGGACAAGAACAGCGATGACTAGGGGGAGTATAAATGCGTGGAACCGTACTGCTGCCTGAGAAGGTAGCTGATGAAGGTATAGACCTTCTGAAGAAGCTTGACTATGAGGTCAGGTTCGGAAGAGGCCTTGACAAGGAGACATTGATCGAGGACCTGCAGGGCTGCATAGCCGTGATAATCAGGGTAGCAAGGATAGATGAAGAAGTTTTTGAAAGATGCCCGGACCTCAAGGTGGTTGCAAAGCATGGCGCAGGCTATGACAGCATCGACATCACTGCTGCAAGGGAGCTTGGAAGGAGGGTGGTGTTCGCACCGACAGCCAATTCACTTTCGGTAGCTGAGCACACCATGGCTCTGATACTTGCATGCGCCAAGAAGCTTAATCTCATGGGAAGCGAATACAGCAAGGGAAACTATCAGATAAAGGACAAGATCCTTGCCAACGAGATAAGCGGTAAAGTGCTCGGACTTATCGGGCTTGGCAGGATCGGCAACATGGTTGCCAGGATGGCTCACTTTGGATTCGGCATGAACATCATCGCATTCGACCCTTACCTGCCAAAGAACAAGAAGATCGAAGGCGTGACAATTGTTGAAAGCCGTGAGGAACTTCTTAAGACCTCCGATTTCATAAGCATCCACATTCCTGTAACTAACGAGACCAAAAAGTCCATAGGTGCAGATGAACTGAAGATGATGAAGAAGTCTGCATACCTTATCAATGTGGCGAGAGGGAACGTTGTCGACGAGAAGGCACTTATTGAAAGCCTTCAGAAAGGGGATATTGCCGGTGCAGGTCTTGATGTCACGGACCCTGAGCCTGCGACAGCTGACAATCCGCTTTTCAGACTGAAGAATGTTATCATTACTCCACATTGTGCTGCAGCTTCGGAAGAGGCTATGGCCAGGATGGTAACTGATTCTGTGCGGGGCATAGATGATGTCCTGAATGGAAGGATACCAGAGTTTCCTGTAGTGTAGAGAACTAAAGTTTTAATGCCATGCCTGAATACCTGATCTCAAGGCCTATGGGAGAAGTGTGTGACGGAATTGCAGATAGAGGAGAGTTGTAAATGAAAGACCTTTTAATGATGGATTGCACTTTGAGGGATGGAGCCAACGTTGTTGGCAAGGGATTTTCTGCTGAACTTACTAAAATGATGATAGAAGGGCTTATACGGAGCAACATCAGGGTCATTGAGTTCGGAAATGCGCTTGGACTTGGAGCCTATGAGTCAAGAGGTGCAATAGCGCCACTCACGGACATTGAATATCTGGAGCTTGCAGAGCCATATCTTGACCAGGCGGAACTGGGCATGTTCATTGGTGTAGCGAATGTTAATGAGAAGAATGTTGCACTTGCAGCAAAATACGGCCTTAAATTCCTCAGGATAGGAGCAAACGCCAGTGACGGAAAAAGTGCATGCGAGGCAGTGAAGCTTGTAAAGAGGTACGGACTTAAATGCAGGTACTCAGCAATGAAGGCATATGTCCTGAATGCTGATGACCTTGCTGAAGAAGCAAGGATGCTTGAGGAATGCGGACTTGATGAGCTGACGATAATGGATTCAGCAGGAACCATGATTCCCGGTGAAGTCAGGGAGTATGTTGAAAAGATGGTTGCTAAGGTCAATATGCCGGTTGGCTTCCATGGTCACAATAACCTTGGATTCTCAGGATCAAATGCGATTGCAGCAGCTGAAGCAGGCGCAGCAGTCCTAGACTGCGGATTGATGGGAATGGCGAGGAGCGCTGGAAACTGTCCTACAGAAATGGCGGTTGCCCTGTTCCAGCGGATGGGTCAGATGGAATACATCGACCAGTATGCTTTGCTCGACTTCATCGACAATGAGCTGTCACCGGCGATGAAGGAATACGGCTACCATAATCCCATAGAACCTATAGACCTTGTATTCGGTGATGCAGGTGCACACTCAAGCTTCGAGAAGATATTCAGGGATGTGGCAGCTGAAAAGAATGTGAATCTCTACAAGCTGATAAGGGGAGTATCGAAGACCGAAAGAAAGACAGTCACCAAAGACATGGTTGTCAAGGTTGCAGATGAAATGCTGAGAGCCTGACCAGGAGATTGAAACACTCAAAGGTATCGCTAAATTCACATGCTCCAGCTAAAGCATCTTGAAAAGGACCCTCCGGAAGTTGACCGATTAACGCGGTTCAGCAGCGGAGGGTCCATTTTCATAAAATAGAATAGGGTGTTTCCCTTTATTTATATGATTACATAATGAATAGGTAATATTGTACAGAAAAACTTTATTGTTATTCTGTTGAGATCAGATTGTCGTCAGAACAAGAACCTGTAGTTTTCTTTGAATGTTTTCCTTACGTTCATTATATGCATGACCATAAGTGCATCAGCAAGCTCAGCATCCCGATTCTTTATTGCATCGAGTATTGCTGAGTGCTCTGCGTATGACTGTGCATCCCGGCCCGGGATGAGAATAGTCTTTGTATTGTATTTGCTCATTTGCGCTTTAAGGTTCTTTGTAAGTTCAACAGCCACTTTATTGGGACATGAACGATAAATTGTATTATGGAATGTTTGATTGTTTTTGGAATACTCAATTAGCTCATAGTTATCATAATGAGTTTTCATTATTCTTAATGTCTCTTCCAAATCGTGTATATCATTCTGTGTGAATCTTGGGACTGCAAGTCTGGTGATGAATCCTTCGAGGTTGGCTCTAAGCTCGAGGAACTCAAGTACCTCATCCATAGAGTAAGACCTGACCTTAGCGCCCTTGTTGGGCTCAATAATCACAAGGTTCTCTCGTTCTAGCATGAGAAGAACCTTTTTTATTGTGTTCCTGCTAACTGAATAAATATTTGAAAGTTCCTGTTCGGGCAGGCTTTCTGAGGGATGGTATGTTCCATCTGCAATCTTTTCCTTCATTGACTCATAAATTTGTTCGGTTCTAGACATTTTATCTACCTACTTCTAAAAAAATTAAACATAATTGCTAAACAATAATGCTAATTATATCATCTTTCTAACTTTAAATCTATATTCTAATTATTGTACTGCGGTATATCTCAGGACGGATTTGACCAAAGTTGCTTGGTATGATTGAAGAATGGGCAGAGCAATACACCCTGAGGCAAGTTCGCAGATAGGTGAGTCATGCAGATATAATGAACAATATATGAAATTGTTTTCAAAAGGTTATTGACTTTGAAATTCGATAATGCTATCTTAATTGTATTACAATCTGGTTATACAAAAAGTGAGTGTTTAGATAATACTAATATTATCAGGAGGTTTAGTTAATGAATGATCTAATCAAAGGAGCATATGATCTTCATGTGCATTCAGGACCGGACATGCTGCCGAGAAAGGTTGATGATCCGGAACTTGCAGACAGATTCATAAAAGCTGGTCTGAAGGGGTATCTGATCAAGTCCCATTACAATTGCACAGCAGAGCGTGCCAGAGTAATTACTATGTTCAGGCCTGAATGTCAGGTATTTGGCTCTATAACACTGAACAACGCTGTTGGTGGCATAAATCCAATGGCAGTAGAGATGGCTGGAAGAGGCGGTGCGAAAAATGTCTGGTTTCCAACTGTAGATGCTGAGAATGAGCAGATTCATTTTGCTTCACACCCATACAAGGCAATGCCTTACTGGGCAATCGTTCAGCAGCAGATGAAGGAAGACGGCATAGATGTAAAGACAATAAATATTCTCAAGGATGGAAAATTGATTAAGGAGGTTCATGAAGTTTGCGAGATAATCGCAAAATATAACATGATTCTTTCAACAAGCCATATTTCTAAGGAGGAGACCTTTGCGCTAGTAAAAGCGGCACATGAAGCAAAGGTAAAGCGAATTGTAATAACACATGTAACATTCCCGGCGACCTTCTATACGATTGACGAACAAAAGGAGCTTCTCAAGTATGGTGCAATGATGGAACACTGTTATACCACTGTTTCCACTGGGAAGGTTGATAAGGATGTGATGATGAACCAGATTAGGGCTATAGGACCTGAAAACATCATACTTGGAACAGACCTTGGACAAAAGGCAAATGTATATCCGGATGAAGGCCTTTCAAATTTCGCGGATCTCTTGCATACCGAGGGTTTCTCTGACAAAGATATCATGACAATGATTGTCAGGAATTCAAATGCGCTAGTCGAATAAATATTATATAATCGTGAGGTGGTGCGCCAGTTCGGCGCTGAAAATATAACTGGTGGGAATCCAGTCTGGTAAGTGTTAGCCACACGCCAGTATCTAGCCTTGGAGCCGAAGCCGTGAGGTCAGGTTTAAGCGTAGGCAAGAAACCATACGAGCCGTAATGCGGAAGCGTAAAGTGTTTGAGCCTCGTTAGATTAAATAGAATGGAAGCTGATGCCGTCACCTCGGCAGCAAGCAATAATGCTTATTCGCAATGGCAAGAATAAGCAGGTTCCA
>DIXH01000014.1:8886-9071 GCA_002428605.1 Clostridiaceae bacterium UBA6085 | reverse complement strand
GGAAGCGTAAGCTTCCGCTTTTATTTTTGCAGTAAATTCATATTGTGATTTCTGACATTCTGTCAGAAATTTAGCATTATATTGGATAAAGTATCCAAAAATACATTCTTATAGGTTATAATTTGTATTATTAATCATGTGAGGGAGAGTAAACCGATGGCTGAGAGAATACTTATGAATGTCCC
>DIXH01000014.1:0-8842 GCA_002428605.1 Clostridiaceae bacterium UBA6085 | reverse complement strand
GACAAGATAACAGTGGAAGCAGCCCTTGCAACCAAGAAATACGGAGTCGCGGTAAAATGCGCGACGATCACACCAAATGCCCAGAGGATGACGGAGTACAAGCTCAAACATATGTGGAAGAGCCCCAATGGGACCATAAGGGCCATCCTTGACGGAACGGTCTTCAGAAAGCCGATCATCGTATCAAACATAAAGCCCTTCGTAAGGACCTGGGAGAAGCCGATAACCATAGCAAGACACGCTTATGGCGACGTCTATAAGGGAGTCGAGATCAAGACCTCAGGAAAAGGCAGAGGAGAGCTGATCTACACATCGGAAAACGGAGATGTCACCAAGGAGATCATACATGAGTTCAACGGTGACGGGATACTGCAGGCCATGCACAATACCGACAGCTCGATAGAGAGCTTCGCAAGGTCATGCTTCAGCTATGCCCTTGATGTAAAGGAGGACCTCTGGTTCTCGACAAAGGATACCATCTCCAAGAAATACGACCACAGGTTCAAGGATATCTTCGAAGAGATATACGATGCCGAATATGCGTCCAGGTTCAAGGAAGCAGGGATAGAGTACTTCTATACTCTCATTGATGATGCTGTGGCAAGGGTCATAAGGAGCGAAGGCGGATTCATATGGGCCTGCAAGAACTATGACGGGGATGTCATGAGCGATATGGTTGCGACAGCATTCGGAAGCCTTGCCATGATGACCTCGGTACTTGTTTCACCTGAGGGCTTCTTCGAATACGAGGCAGCACATGGCACAGTGACAAGGCACTACTACCAGCACCTTGAAGGCAAGGAGACCTCGACCAATCCGGTCGCTACGCTCTTCGCATGGACTGGAGCCCTGAGGAAGAGAGGGGAGATGGACTCGCTTCCTGACCTCGTAGCCTTCTGCGACAGGCTTGACAAGGCGACACTCGACACGATCGAGGAAGGCATCATGACAAAGGACCTGGCAGTCCTCGCTGAAGGGGACAAGAAGGTAGTCACCACAAAGGAATTCCTCGTGGCGATAAAGGAAAGGCTTGAAAAGACACTTTAGAAGGGTCTGCTTCTGAAGGACCATTCATCATGATCGACATGTTAACAGAGAGGATGGCTGAGACCATCCTCTTGTCATGTAGAATATAAAAGTGTATGTGAACATTTATGATAATAAAGGATGAATACACTGTAAAAAGTGCACTGGAATATTCAATTGTAAAATCGTCAGGAGTATTATGTAGTTGAGGGTGAGAATGACCACCCTATTGGAGGATTTATGAAATCAAAGAGAAAATTAGGACATGTTCTTATGAGTGCAGGCTTCACGCTAATAATATACAATGCCATACTTTATTTTTCAGGGCAGGGTGAAGCGATGCCTTACCTTATCATCGGTGGAGTTGCACTTGGAGTGACTGGAGCCATATTGCTTAAGAGATGATCATTTAGTGCCGCTTATCAGGAAGGAAGGGATGGAAATGTCCATAGCAGCTGCATTTGCAGTCCCACATCCGCCTCTTATCATTCCAGCTGTTGGAAGAGGCGAGGAAAAGAAGATACAGGCGACCATCGACGCTTACCGCAGCGTTTCCAGGAAGATCTCTGAGATCATGCCCCATACCATCATATTCATATCGCCACATTCGATAATGTATTCAGACTACATACATATTTCTCCGGGAATGAAGGCAAAGGGTGACTTCGGCTCATTCGGGGCATCCAGGGAAAAGTATGAGGTGGAGTATGATACCGAGCTTGTACGCAGCATTGAGAAGAAGGCTGCAGAATTGAAGATTCCCGCAGGTACCCTTGGTGAAAGGACCCGGGAGCTTGACCACGGCACAATGGTCCCCCTTCATTTCATATCAGAAGCCTGCCTGGGATTCAAGGCGGTAAGGATAGGGATATCAGGGCTTTCTCCGGCAGACCACTACAGGTTCGGGAAATGCATCAGGGATGCTGCAGCGGACCTTGACCGAAAGGTAGTTATTGTTGCAAGCGGAGACCTGTCACACAGGCTCAGGGAGGACGGCCCCTACGGATTCATGAAGGAAGGGCCTGTGTTCGACGAGCTTGCAACCAAAGCTTTAGCAGAAGGAGACTTTCTGAAGCTTCTCGATATTGACGAGCATCTTTGCGAAAATGCAGGTGAATGCGGGCTGAGGTCATTCCAGATCATGGCAGGAACCCTGGACGGCATGGAAATTGAGCCAAGGCTCCTTTCCTATGAGGGACCGTTCGGTGTCGGCTATGCTGTGGCAAGCTTCATTGTCAAAGGAAATGATCCTTCCAGAAGATTCGGAGAAACACATGAGGAGAATGAAAAGAAGGGGCTTGTGGCAAAAAAGTCCGCTGAGGATGAATTCGTCAGGCTTGCAAGGCTCTCACTTGAGACATACCTGAAGACAGGAAAGAGGCTGAAGCTGCCTCAGGGATTGCCGAAGGAGCTCACGGAAATGCGTGCAGGAGTGTTTGTTTCATTGAAGAAGCATGGAAGGCTCAGGGGCTGCATAGGAACCATTGAGGGCGTCACAGGGTCGATAGCTGAAGAGATAATAAGGAATGCTGTAAGTGCAGGCGTCGAGGACCCCCGGTTCGAGCGCGTCACTGAAAATGAACTTGATGAGCTTGTGTACAGCGTGGATGTTCTCTCCGAAGCAGAGGATGTCGAATCTGTAAGCGAGCTTGACGAGAAGAGATATGGTGTCATCGTAAGCAAAGGCATGAGGAGAGGACTTCTTCTCCCGAACCTTGAAGGTGTCAACTCACCTACCCAGCAGATAGACATAGCCCTTCAGAAGGGTGGGATATCAAAAAGCGAAACCTACAGGATCCAGCGCTTCGAGGTGGTGAGGCACAAATGAGTGCAATAAAATGCCCAATATGCCCCAGAGGCTGCAGCCTGGAGGAAGGGCAGACAGGCTTCTGCAAGGGCAGGGCGAATATCAGTGGGAAGGTCATTTCGGTAAACTACGGAAGGGTCTCCTCGATCGCACTTGACCCCATAGAGAAGAAGCCCCTGGCACACTTCCATAGAGGGATGAAGATACTCTCCGTGGGAAGCTATGGGTGCAACCTCAGATGTCCCTTCTGCCAGAACTATTCGATCTCCCAGTCCTTCGTACCTGAGGGTGAAGGCTACACATCTCCCGAGTTCCTTGTGAAGAAGGCCGAAGAGCTTGTAAGTAAAAGGAACATAGGACTTGCATACACATATAACGAACCTCTCATAGGCTTTGAGTTCGTAAGGGACTGCTCAAGGCTCATAGTGGAAAAAGGGCTTAAGAATGTGGTCGTTACAAACGGATATGTCAATGAAGGACCGCTTACCGAACTCCTGCCTATGATACATGCATTCAACATTGACCTGAAGGGATTCACGGAGGACTTCTACGAGCTTGTAGGAGGCAGGCTTGATCCCGTCAAGAGGTCAATAGAGCTTGCTTCAAGGAAAAGCCATGTTGAGGTGACGACGCTTATAATCCCGGGGCTTAACGACAGCGAACAGGAGATGAGGGAGCTGTCCTCATGGCTTGCATCAGTAGACAGGAGGATCCCTCTGCATGTGACAAGGTTCTTCCCGGCATGGAAGATGACAGACAGACCGGAAACCCCGGTGGATACGGTATACTCTCTTGCAGCAATAGCACGAGAGAAGCTCTTGTATGTCCATGAAGGGAATGTATAGGAAATGACGGCAGTCAGTGACACATCTGGTGTCCTGGCAGCCGTCATTTTTTTGTGGTTATTAACATATATTTTTCATAACATTAAGTCTGCCTGATGTACAGAAGCCTTATAAGAATATATGATTAGGGGAGAGGCTGAAGATCGCTAATAGGTCTGTTTCAGCCGTTTTTTAGACTGAGGGTGGGAGAAATGCCAGTCAGTGGATACTCAAGGCATGTTTTAGTCTACAGGGTACTTAGAAGGATCCTTGGACCTGTTGTGAAAAGAAAGCTTAATCTTGAAACAAGGGAGGAGACCATAGGAAAACAGTTCCTTCTTTTGTCAAACCACACCACGAACTGGGACCCTTTAGTAATAGCACTGGGTATAAAGGACCACATGTACTTTGTGGCAAGCGAGCATATCTTCAGCTGGGGATCAGCGTCCAGGGTCATTGAATTTCTGTCTTCACCAATACCAATATTCAAGGGTGCAACGGCCACAGGTACCGTCATCGAGGTCCTGGAAAGGATGAAGGCCGGGCACAGCATCGCAATCTTTGCTGAAGGAGACAGGTCATTCTCCGGAAGGACGGAAAGGATCGAGCCTGTCATAGGAAAGCTTGCAAAGAACTCAGGTGTGGCCCTTGTCACATTCAGGATCGAGGGCGGATACCTGACAAACCCCAGATGGAGCGATACCTACAGGAAAGGAAGGATGAAGGCTGGAACTGTAAAGGTCTATGAGGTGGAAACCCTCAGGGCTATGACAGCCCGGGAGGTAAACGAAGCCATCAGGAATGACCTCTACGAGGATGCTTATGTGAGGCAGCAGATTGAAAGGGTCAAGTACAGGGGAAAGAACCTCGCCGAGCATCTTGAAAGGGTCCTTTTCCTGTGTCCGAGATGCAAAGCTACTGGCAGCTTGGTGAGTGAAGATGATGCTTTAAGCTGCAGCTGTGGTCTTAAGATAAACATGGACAGCTCCGGCATGCTTCATGGCGATGATATTCCCTTTGATTCAGTCACAGACTGGGATATATGGCAAAGGAAAGAAATGAGAAGCTTAGCTGAGATCAGGGGGCAGGGGGTAATATTCTCAGACGGTAATGTAAGGCTCTTCACCATAGGCAGTGAACACAAGAGGCTGTATCATACGGAGGGGACTGTCAGCATCACTTCTAAAACGTTAAGGATAGGGGGATCTGAATTTCCGGTTTCATCCATTCCGGACATGGCCATACATGGGAGTCAGGACCTGGTGTTCTCCTGTGACAAGGTAAACTATGAACTTAAGAGCGAGAAAATATTCAATGCATGGAAGTACCTATTGCTATACAGGACGATCAGAGGGAGGGACATATAGTGGATTTCTCATCGGCAAACACAGGGCTCTGGAGCTTTACTGTCCAGCTTGGAATAATATCAGGAATACTTCTGCTATCAAATGTGATGAGGCAGAAGGTGACCTTCATACGGAACACCCTCATGCCAACGGCAGTACTTGCGGGATTCATTTTACTTATACTCAGGGTCACAGGCATTCTTGGGATAGAATCCGGCATCCTTGAAATGATCACATACCATGGCATAGCCATTGGCTTCATAGCACTGTCATTAAGGGTAACTGACGACACCCGGGGAAAGGGTGCACAAGCCATGCCAAAGACCGGAGCACTCATAGTAAGCTCATATCTTCTGCAGGGGATCATCGGACTAGTCATTTCACTCGGGCTGTCGTATACGATAATGCCGGGACTTTTCAAGGCTGCCGGTGTCCTGCTTCCAATGGGCTACGGCCAGGGTCCGGGGCAGGCTAACAACGTGGGTACTACCTATGAGGCACTTGGTTTCGTGGGAGGAAGGTCCTTCGGACTTTCCCTTGCAGCAGCTGGCTACCTTTCAGCCTGCATAGTCGGTATAATCTATCTCAATGCCCTGGTAAGGAAGGGAATATTCAAGAGGCAGACCTATGAAGAGATTTCCGGATCGGTTACCATAGAGATGTTCCAGGATGACAATGAGATGCCCATCTCCGAATCAATAGACAGGTTCTCAGTCCAGATCGCCCTTGTGTTCCTTGTCTATCTCGCAACATATCTTGTGACAAGGGGCCTGGTCTCGCTTCTTGGCGGTGTCTCCGGCTCACTGGGAGCTACTCTTTCATCACTACTCTGGGGCTTCAACTTCATAGTGGGTTCAGCCCTTGCCATACTGCTCAAGACGATCATGAAGAGGCTGCAGCAGAAAAAGGTGATCAGGCTCCAGTACCAGAACAGCTACCTTCTCTCAAGGATCTCAGGAATGGCGTTCGACCTGATGATAGTCGCGGGAATAGGCTCCATCGACATCATGGACCTCTCGGGCTTGTGGCTGCCCTTCATCCTTATGTCGGTATCAGGAGCGATAGCAACACTCTACTACCTCATATGGATGAGCAGGATGATCTATCCTGGCTATGAGAACGAAGGTATGCTTGGAATGTACGGGATGATGACCGGTACCATAAGCTCCGGGATACTCCTACTTAGGGAGATGGACCCCTATTTCGAAACTCCTGCAGCAAATAACCTGGTCGGCGGAAGCAGCTTCGCCATTGTATTCGGAGCGCCCATGCTGATACTAATCGGTCTTGCCCCAAGGTCTCCATTCATGGCATTCATGACCCTTGGACTAATGCTGATATATATGGTACTTCTCCATGTGTTCATGACAAGGAAGGCAAGGACTGCAATTACGGAAGAGCTGGAGGAAAAGATATGATAATGTTCTGGAACAGGCGGGAGGTATTCGTTGGAGCCCGCATGAAGGATTTCAACAGGGTCATGGACGACCTGTCGGCTAATAGCATATACCACACCTACAAGGTAGTCAGCAATATAGAAGGCAGGGGACGTACGGGAACCTTCGGAGTTGACCCTGACCTTCTCAGGACATACTACGTATATGTCCACAAGAAAGACCTTGAGAAGGCGCTGCACCTTATCGGGAGATAAGATACCAAGTTACCGGCTGTATTTAGAAGGTCAATGGAAAAAAGGACATGAAAAAAACAGCCGGTTAAGGCTGTTTTTCCATGTCGTGGTCGGAGTGACAAGATTTGAACTTGCGACCCCTTGACCCCCAGTCAAGTACGCTACCCCTGCGCTACACCCCGACGACAAATATTATTATATGGCCTCCCGCAATATTCGTCAACTTTTTTGACCAAAATAGAGGATCCTCTGATGCCCTTGAAATGGCATTGTACAGGTAAGCGTTGTCATTTCCAAAATTGCATTTTCCTATTGCTTTCAAGCTTAAGCAGGAATAATATAGGTCGGTAAGGAGTTGAGAAAATGCTTAAAAACTTTTTTGGAATAATCCTCGGTCTTCTGTCACTGTCGCTTATGGAAAGGTATGTAACATACCTTGATGCGGTTCCCGACGGTAATATAGTAATAAGGTACCTGTTCCTGGAGCTTGGATCGACCTCGTCACTTGTCGAGCTTGAGCTCATAGCCACCGCATTCCTTGTGCTCGCCATAATAGCTGCTGCAGGATGTGCGGTACTAATTTACGGACCTGAAAGGATCAAAGCCCTCTGGCTGAAGCTAAGAAAAAAAGGATAAGGGTCCGTCAAAAATCTCTTCGCGATACGGGGAGATTTTTTGCTTTCTATATGCTCTTCATAAGTGCGATCTGGGCCTCCCTTTCCTTCCTCACTTCCTCCATATCCTTAGGATGCATCAGGTTAATGAGTGTTATCGCATAATCTGAGGCGATAAGGGCATGCCTCTTGACATGTGGTGTAGCTGCAGCCTGCCCCAGTACCCTATAGACCTTCGCCTTTACAGGGTCCTTTTCCTCCCGTGCCAGAGAATGCATCCTGAAGGCAACGTTCCTAGCATCCTGGAACTTCGCCTTGCCTTCCTGCCATTTCCTTATAACCTGGAAGCATTCATTGATCTCATCATCAGGCCTTATACCCGTAAGCTCCAGGACATGCTCTGCCAGCAGCAGGCTATAGTTCGAGATTGCCCTGTGACTATGGCATTTGGTGTCAAATACAGCTATAAGCTCATCCTTAAGCTCCGGGAGGTCATCGATCTTCCTTATTATCCCCACGTCTCCCATATAGCTGTCCTTCCTTCCCTTCATGGATATATCCCCCTTTATTAAATGCAGGATGCCAGGTCTGATATTTGGCCCTATCCGCAAAATCGGATGCCTGCCATATACATTATAATCCAATTTCGAGGGATCATTCCCTTGTTCAAGCTTAAGACTGCCGGAAGCAAAGGTCAGGGTGAAATCAATCACGAAGGATTTGCCTGATTGACACCATATTTTTCGTATTTTTTGCGTTTAGTCAAAGAAATGTGTTGAATTTTCCGAATAAGGAAACTATAATGGGATAAACCACATTTGGAGTGATGCACATGAGACGTTTGACCAGTCCTTCAGTATTTTTCGCCTTTATATTCAGCCTTGGCTATTTTATGGTCTGGGCTGGTTTTGATGGTGAAAATACGATGAGGGTCTGATACGACGGACCATAAGCATAGATGCCCTTCCATGAGCGGAAGGGACAGAGGCCTCATTGTATTATGCAATGGGGCCTCGTGCATTTTATATGGAAAAGGAGGAAGCTTGATGGCAGAAGGTATCATGACATTTTCAACAGTTAACAGGAAGGTAAAGAATGCCTTTTGGTTCCACGAGTTTTCTGACAGGCTCTACAAGCCGCCAAGGGCTTCTGACTGATCATGATTAGCGGCGAACATTTGAAATTTGAAGAATAAGGGGAGAAATAAAAATGGTATTGATATTGAAGCAGGGAACAAGTCTTGAGGACATTAACGCTATGGTCGAGGAATTCAACGACATGGGATTTCGTGTTGGAGTAACCAACGGAATTGGATGTTCAATACTTGGACTCATAGGAGACACCAAGTCCCTTGACCTGGGCGCCCTGGAGCTCATGGACCATGTAGAGAAGGTACTCAGGGTCCAGGAGCCGTATAAGCTTGCAAACAAAAAGTTCCATCCTGAGTCTACGATAGTTGATGTTGACGGGGTAAAGATAGGCGGAGGACACTTCGCGGTAATAGCGGGACCGTGCTCAGTTGAGAGCGAGAGCCAGATAATATCAGTGGCAAGGTCGGTAAAGGCTTCGGGGGCAAAGATGCTGAGAGGCGGAGC
>DIXH01000071.1 GCA_002428605.1 Clostridiaceae bacterium UBA6085 | reverse complement strand
ACTTCAGTCGAGGGTAAGTTGACATAAGGTTCCTTTCTTCCAAATGCTTTTGTATTTTGTTTACTGGTCAAGGCTGAAGCCGTGCTTCCTCACTCCTATGAGCAGTGCTTCAAGGACTGCGCCACCCAGGGCGTTTGCCTTATCTGAAATAGTGAAGCAGTAGCCTTCCGAACCTTCCCTTGGGTCAATGTCAGCGATCTTCATACCTTCAGGGACGCTGCCTTCCCTTATGAGGCCGCGAAGGACTCCGTCTATTGATGCGGCAACATCAGTCCCATCTATGGAAGCAATGGTTTCGCCCTTTGCGACCCTGTCGCCGATCTTCTTGGTATGGGTAAGTTTGCCTTCCCTGCTGCTGTAGATGACCCTCTCAGCACCGAATCCGCCTATGACACCCGGAATTCCTGTGTTTTCCGAGGCAGTCCCCTCGAATATGAGCCTTCCGAGGTCATGGCCACGGTTTGTCTCGATAACCGTATCCACATCAACTCCGGCTTCAAAGCCGGGCCCGAGTGCAATTGTTATAGGGGCCATTTTCTTTGACGTACCAAGGTTCTTCTTGGCAATTATGGCATCAATTACGGCCATTGGCTTGAGTATGGAAAGAATGAAGCCGCTCTCGTCTGAAAGCACAGGCACCTGACCCTTGTCCCATATCGCTCCGATTTCGGCTGTGCTATTGGCGAATACTGCGGTCGTGCCTTCCAGGGTTACAGAACCTGAGTGGACCGAATCTCCAAAGGATACGGTTCTCCTGATGCAGCTGGGATCATCGCTTTCGAGAACAAGGACCCTGAAGCCGCATCTGTGGAGCTTGAGTATCGCTCCGGATGCAAGGTCTCCTCCGCCTCTTACTATTATCAGGTTGTTCATGTCATTCACCTGTCCTTTCCAGTATTTCTATGTCTTCCGGCGTATCAGCGTCAAGAAGCTCAGTTTCTCGTGCAACCTCCACAAACCTGATACTTTCCGGATGTTTCCTGTAAATGCTCCTGCCTCCTGTATCTCCCGAGAGGGATAGGAGCTCTTCCCTGAAATCCGAAGGGAAAAGCACGGGGCTTCCTGTCCTTTCTCCGGATCTCGGTACTATGATGCATCCCGGGTGAAAGAGTGCCTCATCAATGATCCTGATGATCGTAGTATTTGAAATGAAGGGCTGGTCTCCCATGATGAATAGATAGCCTTGTGAATCAGCATCTGACGCAAGCACTCCCTTTATCACAGAAGTGCTCTGGCCGTCCTTTGCGTTGTCATTTCCAACAGCCCTGATTCCAAGGGACTCAGCCCTTTTTTTAATCAGCTCGTCGTTTGTCACGACAAGAGCGTCAATTGAAGGAACTGAAGCCACGGTCTCAAGGACCCGATCGATCATTTCCTTACCATGGACAAGCCTGTGGAGCTTATCTCCGTTCATCCGCCTGCCAAAGCCTGCGGCAAGTATAATGGC
The DNA here is from genome assembly GCA_002428605.1 of Clostridiaceae bacterium UBA6085. Lineage (GTDB taxonomy): Bacteria > Bacillota > Clostridia > Clostridiales > Clostridiaceae > Youngiibacter. The sequence continues at coordinate 16,321 of DIXH01000071.1, read as the reverse complement.
TGTAATCGCCATGGCTCATCGCCTCCAGACTCAGTATGAAGTGCTTTGATATCGTGTGTCCGGTGTCTTCAGCCTCAATCATCAAGGAAAGCTTCAGCGCAGCCTCATGAAGGCTGTCATCGTCTGCCTGGCTGATGACAAGGATCCTTTCGCCGGAGGCTTTCCTGAAGAGGCCTTCCTTTGAAAGTACGAGACGTTTCAGTACCTCCATCGTAACACTTTTTTCACCTCCGGAAAACTCCCCGAATGCTCCTAAATTATGTATGTGCTCTCCATCTATCTCCATACCAAGCGAAGATATGGGAATTATCCCGATGGTCTTTGATGTGAAACGGGGCACTACGGGCTCGCCAGACTTCCATGCCTTGAGCTTCTTCATCCTTGAGCCGTCGGCTTCAATCAGAATGACATCGAAGAAGGGGATAAGACCAGCAATTGACTCATCAGACAATGATGTGAGCTTTCCTTCGCTGTTGACAGGGCCTCCTGCTGCAACGAGGCCGTCGATCGTTTTGCTTTCATTGCAAAGCAGCATCCCCATATCCGTATAGAGCCTGTCATAGTCACCTTCTTCAGGCAAATAGATCTTTGTAGTTGTGGTAACTAGGACCTTTCTGTCCTTTGAAAGCTGGCGTGCAAGGTAAAACATCAGGGTCGTCTTGCCGCCGGTACCTGCTATTGCTATTACTTCATTCGTTCCGATTCCAAGGTCCGATGAAAACTGCTCCATGTTTGCTCCTGATTTGCCTGATAAAATGAATTTCCTGCAGAGTTTCAGCTGCAGGAAATCACATCAATCACTTTCTACTTCGATTTTCTATAGAATGTGTTTTCCAGAGGAAGTCTTGTCCTGAAGCTCTTGTCCAGGTTGAAATAAGCATTCTGGACTGCCGGTGCGGTAGGCACTGTGGTTATCTCTCCGATGCCCTTTGCTCCATAGGCAAGTGAATCCTCGTTCTTTTCCACGAGTACTGCCTTGACCTCGGGTATCTGGGTTGACTTGAAGAGTCCGAGGGTACCGTATTTTACCTTCGGTACTGAAGCCTCAAGCTTGAAGTCCTCCGTGAGGGCATAGCCCAGACCCATCACGACACCGCCTTCTATCTGGCCTTCTGCAGCAACCGGATTGATCGCACGGCCCAGGTCATGTGCCGCAATGACCTTGACGAGCTTTCCTGCCATGTCCAGGACGACCATCTGGGTTGCGAAGCCGTAGGATACGTGGCTGACAGGATTAGGCTTGTCAGAGCCCATGGGGTCCGACTTGAAGGAATATTCGCCCTTGTAGAGCTCACCTTCGAGCTCCGCCAGGCTCCTGCCCTTGTCAAGCTGTTCCTTGAGCTGCAGTGCCGCATTCCTTACCGCTTCACCGGTGAACACAGTCTGCCTTGAAGCGGTAGTAGTTCCTGAATTCGGTGTATATTTGGTATCAGGATTCTCGACGACCACCTGATCCATTGTGAGCCCTGTGGTCTCACACAGCACCTGCAGCATGATTGTTCCAATACCCTGTCCTATGCAGGCTGCGCTGCTTCTCAGATGTGCCTTGCCGTTCTTTATCGCTATGTTGCACCTGCCGGTATCAGGGACTCCGACTCCGAGTCCCGCGTTCTTCATACCAGAAGCAAGGCCTACAGCATAGGAAGGATCATTCCAGTATTTGTCGAACTCGTCCTTCACTGCATCAAGGGTCTCAAGGTAGGCTGTCCCGCCGTCAGCGATCTGGCCGTTCGGCAGCTCGTCTCCTGGCTTTATGGCATTCCTTCTCCTGATCTCCCATGGGGAAATCCCGACCTTGTCCGCAAGTGCGTTCAGGCAGCTCTCCATGGCGAAGCAGGACTGCGTCACACCGAAGCCCCTGAAGGCGCCTGATGGAGGATTGTTGGTGTAGGCTGCCCGACCTTCGATATCAACATTATGGTAGTTGTAAGGCCCTGCAGCATGCGTGCATGCCCTTTGAAGCACAGGACCGCCCAGGGAGGCATATGCTCCTGTATCTGATACTATCCTTGCTTTCATTCCCTGAAGTATTCCGTTTTCATCGCAGCCAACCGTGAAGTGCATCTCCATGGGATGCCTCTTAGGATGTATGGCAAGGCTTTCGGCCCTGGAGAACCTGACCTTTACCGGCTTCTGCGTGAGATACGCCAGAAGTCCCGCGTGATGCTGGACCACCATGTCCTCCTTGCCTCCGAAGCCTCCGCCAACGTAGGCGCTCCTTATCCTTACCTTTTCAATAGGAATTCCGCATACCTCGGCCACTTCCCTCTGCTCATCGTATATGCCCTGGCTGGCTGTTATTACCTCAAGTCCGTCTCCAACCGGGATTCCTATGGCGCATTCAGGCTCGAGGAAGGCATGGTCGGTTGCTGGTGTGTTGAAGGTAATGTCGACAACATGGGCGGATCCCTTCAGGGCCATTTCAGCGTCTCCGCGCTTAAGCTGCTGGAACGAGAGCTGGTTTCCCTTTTCGTGGATCTTTGGTGCATCCTCTGCCAGAGATTCGGAAGGAGATGTTATAGGCTTAAGCTCCTCATACTCGACCTTTATAAGACCAAGGGCACTTTCAAGTATCTCCTCGGTCTCAGCGACAACAAGGGCAACTGAGTCCCCGATGTATCTTGTGGTCTCACCGATGTCTATCATAGCAGGCCAGTCCTTGACAAGGTGGCCTATGTACCTGTGCCCCGGGATGTCCCTGGCAGTATAGACGCCGATAACTCCAGGAAGAGCCGCGGCTTCGCTGGTATCCATTGAAAGCACTGTAGCCCTGGGGAACCTGGTCCTCAGAGCCTTTCCATATACCATTCCATCAATTTTGTAATCATCCACGTACTTTCCTGTGCCGAGTGCCTTGGCCCTTGCATCTACTCTCGGGACGCTGTGGTACACTCCTGACCTGTCACTTGATTCTACCTGAGTTCCTTCCCTGAGGATCTTCGCAGCCATGAGCATCGCATCGACTATCTTCACATAGCCGGTACACCTGCATATGTTGCCTCTTATTCCCTTTTTGCAGTCTTCTTCAGTTGGGTCGGGATTGACATCTATAAGGGCTTTTGTAGCCACTATCATTCCCGGTGTGCAGAATCCGCACTGTACAGCCCCTGCCTTCTCGAAGGAGTAGGCGTATACTTCCTTTTCCCTTTCAGTGAAGCCCTCCAGTGTCTCTACGCTCTTACCGGCTACCTTGGCGGTAGTCAGGACGCAGGCCTTTGTAAGCTTTCCGTCAATAAGCACTGAGCAGGTACCGCATGCGCCTTCGCTGCAGCCGTTCTTGACCGACGTAAGGCCAAGCTCCTCCCTCAGATACTTCATGAGGCCCATATCCTGAGCCGTACTTGTCTCTTTACCGTTTACTTTAAATGCATACATGCATACCTCTCCTTTTTGGCCGTGAAAAAATCAATCCAACGACAACCGTCAAGCATGTCTGTAGATGTTTACAAAAATGCCTGAACGGTGAGCAAAAAGCGGGTTAAGGTCTCCACTTCAGCCCGGAATGCAATAATGGAGACGAATGACACTTATAATCGCGCTAATTATATCATTATGAAAACGAAAACTCAATAAGCTGTGAAATCCTTGTCATTGTCATTATGGTGAAACGGTGACAGATTAAAATGCGATAATCCAGAACCTTAACTGACATTAACAGGAAGGGTGGAAGTCTAAATAAACGGAAGCGAAGGCGTATTGCCAATATAGGATTGCATCGTATTTTAGCCAAAGGGGCAAACAACAATGCATTAGGCAGGTTTGGAGCTGACTTTGGAATCACTTTGACTAAGGACCTGAGTTCAGATTATGTGGAAAAAAAGGGAACCGTCTCGTTGAACTGCCTTCCGGAATGGATTATCATTATGATAAGAATCGGAAATACGGAAGGTTGATAGATATGGAGACAGATGTACTTGAATTTTTGACTGACAGGCTGAAGACAGGAAGAAAGTGCGCCATGATACTTCTTGAGGTCAATGAGGGATCCACACCGGGGGTGACGGGCTCGATCATGGCTGTGGACTCTGAAGGGCAAAGGACCGGCACAATAGGTGGAGGTAACCTTGAGTTCCAGGTGGTCAAAAGGGCACTTGAAGGGATGAAGGAAGGGAAGCATTTCGGCTTCGAGTATTCACTCGTCGAGAAGGGGGAGCTGGCCATGGTATGCGGAGGAGATGTCAAGGGCTTCGTAAAGTACTTCAATCCACCCTCGAACCTCGTCATATTCGGTGCGGGACATGTAGGCGAGAAGCTTGCCGAGGTTGCTAAGCCCCTTGGCTTCAACATATACGTGGCTGATGACAGGGAGGAATATTCTTTGATTCCAGCATTTACGGGAATCAAAGAATACATAACCCTCAGGCCCTCCGAGGCAAAGGAAAGGATACCCTTCGGAGAGAACACGTACATAGTTGTCGCCACAAGGGGGCACGTGCTTGACCAGGAGGCCTACAAGGCATGCCTTGGTGAGAGATATGCATACCTCGGAGGGCTCGGCAGCAGGAAGAAGGCTACGGAGACACTTGCACTTCTAAAGGAAAGCGGATTCAGAGAAGAAGACCTGGGGACCTTGCATCTGCCGATAGGTCTTGACATATCCAATGGAAGTCCCGGTGAGATAGCTGTCGCAATACTCGCTGAGATACTTCAGGTCAAGAACGGCAAGGAGCTTAGAAGCATGAAGGACAGGATGGCTGCCAGATGAAAAGGGGCGTAGATTCAGGAATCTCCGTAAAAAGGTCCTACCTCAAGCAGATACAGTCCTCCGTGACAAAGTACGCGGAGGTCATAGCAGGCGTACTCAATGTGGATGTCGAGATTGTGGATGACAACCTGGAGAAGATAGCGGGAACCGGCAGGTTCAGAAACGACATCAACACATTCTCAAAGGGTCTTGTATACGAGACTGTGCTCAGGGAAGGACGCCACAGGGTCATAGATTTTCCCAGGGAGAACGAGATCTGCAGGCTATGTGACTCCAGGGGGGAATGCATAGAGACCATGGAGATCGCAACACCGATAGTGTCGGATGGTGAGAAGATCGGTGTCATCGGCCTAGTCTGCACTACAGAGGAGCAGAAGGGCTACATCAGCAATAACCTGGAGTCCCACGTGGATTTCCTGAACCAGATCAGTGACCTCATTGCTTCCAAGGTTCAGGAGAACAGAAGCCTCGAGAATAACCTGGCCAGCATTTCGATGCTTAAAAACATACTGGACAACATTGAGAACGGGGTCATCGTCATTGATGACAGGGGTAGTGTTGCATACATCAACCAGAAGGCCATGGGAAAGCTGGGAGTGGAAGATGAGGTTAAGATGCTTGGGAAGCCTTTTGTTGCAAGGAAAGGTGCCAGCGGCATAGGTAATTCAGACGAGTACGGGATAAGGATAGGAGGCAGGGCCTACAAGGTAATGGGAAGCCTGCTTGAGCTTGCCCCCATATATAAGGACTACAGGAAGCTGTTCATATTCTCAACGATGAAAGAGGTAAGGAGCTCTGCGTATGCGCTGACATCAGAGACAAGGCTTCTTCCCATGGAGAACATCATAGGCGAGTCAGCTGTAATGAAGGAAATCAAACAGACCATAGCCAAGGTGGCAAAGACAGGCTCCACTGTCCTCATAAGGGGAGAGAGCGGTACAGGCAAGGAGCTTATAGCGAGGGCGATACATGCTGAAAGCGACAGGAGGGACCAGCCCTTTGTCGGCATAAACTGTTCTGCCATACCGGAGACCCTTATTGAGAGCGAATTCTTCGGATATGCGAAAGGAGCGTTTTCCGGCGCCAGTCCGGGCGGCAGGATAGGAAAGTTCGAGCTTGCAAACAAGGGGGTCCTGTTCCTTGATGAAATAGGGGACATGCCTCTTTATCTTCAGACAAAGGTCCTGAGGGTGCTGCAGGAGAGGTCCTTCTCAAGGGTGGGGTCAAATGAGACCATAGACCTTGACATAAGGGTCGTCGCGGCTACCAACAGGAACCTTGAGGAGATGATAAGGACCAATCAGTTCAGGAGGGACCTGTTCTACAGGCTTAACGTCATCCCCATAGAAGTGCCGCCGCTAAGGGAAAGGGGGGACGACCTGGAGCTTCTTGTTGAGACTTTCCTCACAAAGTACAATTCGCTGTTCGGAAAGGACATTACAGGAATAGACGGAGAAGCGATGAAGGCACTGAAGAAGTACGAATGGCCAGGCAATGTAAGGGAGCTTGAGAACATCATCCAGTATATGGTGACCATGGCAGGCTCTTCAGGCATGATCATGAAGGATACGCTGCCTGAAGGGATACTTCTTGGCGGCAGGACAGGGAAACATAAGGTATCCACATCGGATACCAGGACCCTCAGGGAGATCGAAGACGAGCATATCAGGAACATCCTGGAGCTGTACGGGACGACGACCGAGGGCAAGAAGAAGGCTGCAAAGGCTCTTGGAATAGGCATAGCGACACTTTACAGAAAGCTGGGAGAAATTTATCAGAATGATAAAACTCTTTGATATCAAAGGATTTCTAGAAAAATTCAATGAAATCGATTGCCGTGGAGGGCGAAATTGAGATTATTTTATTATCAGAATGAGAATTAATTCTCGTTTTGATAATTTTTTTTTGTTTGAAAACGAGTGCGGAACAACCGGGAAATTGAACCTTCCGAAAATCATATCGGCAATCCGGGAGGGAAATATTAACAATATAGCCATGTTGCATGTGATATTATGTTGATAAAGGTAAATAAATGGGATATTTTTGCTTTTTCCGTTCTTTGAGAAATATTTGGCATTGGAATTGCTGTTATCTAAGGTGATGTGACCGGATGTAAAGGCTTTTTCCGGAAGATGAGCCTTGAAGTACAACGCCTTGAATGACAGGTTAAGGGGGCAGGCGACGCACGAGGTCAGTACGAGAGAAGGAGTATGAAAAATGAGCGAAAAGATCAAGCTGCTTTTAAACACATTCACCAAAGACGAGGACAGGACAATATCTGCAAGGTTCATGGCATCTGATGAGGTCAGGAAGGCAAGGAGCTTCCATGAAAGCTTCAAAGAATATGAGGTGACTCCTCTTGTGGCACTGGACAGCCTCGCTGAAAGGCTGAACCTCAAGGGCATATATGTGAAGGATGAATCCTACAGGTTCGGGCTGAACGCCTTCAAGGTACTTGGAGGGTCCTATGCAATGGGAAGCTACCTGGCACAGAAGGTAGGCAAGGACATATCGGAGCTGCCATATGACAGGATGGTTTCGGAAGAAATCAGGGAAGCCGCCGGTGACGTGACATTTGTGACTGCAACCGATGGAAACCATGGCAGGGGAGTGGCGTGGACCGCGAACAGGCTGAAGCAGAAGTCAGTTGTATACATGCCGAAGGGCTCGTCGGAGATAAGGCTTAAGAACATCCAGGCTGAAGGTGCGGATGCTTCCATAACAGACATGAACTACGATGATGCAGTAAGGCTTGCGGCGAAGTATGCCGATGAGCATAACGGGCTTGTTGTCCAGGATACGGCTTGGGAAGGCTATACCGACATACCCACATGGATCATGCAGGGATATGCCACCATGGCCCTGGAAGCCAAAGAGCAGCTCATGTCGCTTGGAGTGGAGAGGCCTACTCACATATTCATCCAGGCTGGTGTAGGATCCCTTGCAGGAGCGGTACAGGGCTTCTTTGCAATGGAATATCCGGATGACGTGCCGGTGACGACAGTGGTCGAGCCTGATGAGGCAGCCTGCTATTACCTTTCAGCGAAGGAAGGCAAGATGTCATCTGTCGGAGGAGACATGCAGACCATAATGGCAGGACTCGCATGCGGAGAACCCAACAAGCTTGGCTTCGACATAATAAGGAACTATTCCACGGCCTTCCTGTCATGCCCTGACTATGTGGCAGCTGACGGAATGAGGGTGCTTGGGAATCCTGTGGGAAAAGACACAAGGGTCATCTCAGGCGAATCAGGCGCAGTTACGCTTGGTGCGCTGTACAGGCTTATGACCGATGACAGCTATGCAGAGTACAGGAAGAGCCTTAACCTTGATGAGAATTCAAGGGTGCTCCTGTTCTCAACTGAAGGTGACACAGACCCCAAGAAGTACAGGGAGATCGTCTGGCTTGGCCATGACAGCGAGCTGTTATAAAAACATCGATTGAACCAGGAAGCTGCATTTTTGATTGCCGGACTGAGATTGGGGCAAAGCCTCGATTCAGTTTAAGAAACCGGGTAAGGAGAGAAAATGGGAGACAGAATGAGAACCATTCCGTTCGGGGACCTTCTCGAATGGATGATGAAGGAATACAGGGAGGAAGGAAAGGTATTCGGCCTCCAGAAGAACAAGTTTTATATAAGCAAGGACAAGGGCAGGATGGGCACTGCGTTCGGAGTGAGCCTCGGGTCAGGCACAGGGCCTGCTGCAGGTCCTCATACCCAGCTGGCCCAGAACATACTGACAGCATATCTTGCCGGGGGAAGGTTCATCGAGCTTAAGACCGTCCAGAAGCTTGACGGCGAATTCATGAGGGAAGCCATAGCCAAGCCCTGCATAAACGCTGAGGATGAAGGCTACAATGTGGAATGGTCAACCGAGCTTAAGGTTGAAGAGGCACAGAGGGAATACATCAAGGCATGGTTACTCTGCCATGTGGCTATGAAGGAATTCGGCATAAGCGATGAGAGAGACTTCGCGTTCAACATGAGCGTGGGATATGACCTTGATGGCATAAAGACTGAAAAGATAGATTCATTCATAGAAGGCCTCAAGGACGCGAGGAAGGTGCCTTTCTTCAGCGAGTGCCTGGAGACTCTCAGGGAAAAGGAAGGCCTGTTCGACAGCTTCAAAGCAAGCGACATAGACGGCATATCTCCTGTTGTCTGCACAACCCTTGCACTTTCAACGCTGCATGGTTGTCCCGCACAGGAGATCGAAAGGATTGCCACCTATCTTCTTGAGGAGAAGGGGATAAACCTTTTCATAAAGTGCAATCCGACGCTGCTCGGCTACGAGTATGCGAGGGATATTCTTGACAGCCTTGGATACGGTTATCTGTCCTTTGACGAGCATCACTTCAAGGAGGACCTTCAGTTCGATGAAGCCGTAGCCATGCTGAAAAGGCTGACGGAGAAGGCTGAGGCCAAAGGCCTCATTTGCGGGGTGAAGCTGACAAACACATTCCCGGTCAGGATTGAAAGGAAGGAACTTCCTGGAGAAGAGATGTACATGTCGGGAAGGTCGCTGCTGCCGCTTTCGATCGGAGTCGCGAGAAAGCTCGGCAAGGCCTTTGAAGGCAGTCTCCCCATGGCGTTCTCAGGCGGAGCAGATGCTCTCAACATGAAGGAGCTGCTGGAGGCGGGCATTCAGCCGGTGACGGTGTGCACGACTCTTCTGAAGCCGGGCGGCTATGCGAGGCTTAACCAGATTGCAGCAACCACTGCAAAGAAGCTTGAAGGTACCTACAAGGGCATAGACCCTCTGAAGCTGGAAGCACTTTCCGACACTGTCCTGAAGGATGAGAGGCTCAGGAAGGATTTCAGGGAAGGTACGCTCTCAAGGAAGACAGGATCGAAGCTTCCTGTTTTCGACTGCTTCAAGGCTCCGTGCAAGGGTGGAGGTGACACTCCTAACAAGGATGGTGGGTGCCCTCTCGAGCAGAACATACCGGAGTACCTTAAGCTGGCAGGAAGAGGCGATTTCGGGAAGGCCTTTTCAGTCATTTTCAAGGACAACCCGTCACCATCGATACTGGGCAACCTTTGCAGCCACCCATGCCAGAGCCACTGCACGAGGGTCGACTATGACAAGACTTTACAGATAAGGTCCATGAAGAAGCTTGTTTCAGACAATGCCCAGGAGAGCTTCATTGAAGGACTGGGAGCAGCTGCTCCAAAGTCAGGAAAGAAAGCCCTGGTCATCGGTGCAGGACCGGCGGGAATGTCCTGTGCGCTATTTCTCCAGAGAAACGGCATCAGGACCGTAGTATTTGAAAAGGAAGAGAAGGCATACGGACAGGTAAGGTACCTCATACCTGGATTCAGGATATCAGATGATGCCATAGACAGGGACTTCTCCCTTGCAGAGAAGCTTGGGGTGGATTTCAGGTTCAACTGTGGTGAAAATCATGACCTGAAGGAGCTTTCAACTGAATATGACTATGTGGTTGTTGCTACAGGACCTGTTCTCCGCGCCGAAGGCAAGGGTGAGCTTGAAGGAAGGAAGACCTCTCAGGCATCTGAGATACTCAGGGCTGCAAAGGCTGGAACCCTGAAAGCCGAAGGAAGGGTCCTGGTTGCAGGAAACGGATTCCAGGCACTTGATGCGGCAAGGGTCCTTAAGAGGGAAGAAAAGGTCACATCAGTTGCGATTCTCGGATCGTATGGTGAAAATGCTGACTGGGTGCCATTCGATGAGAAGGCACAGCTTTCACTTGAAGGCATAGGTTTTGTTGACACCATTGAAGAAGCCGGAAGCATTGATCTGATCGTCAACGGTGATTCATTCCCGGCAAGGTATGAGGGAAAACCGGAGCAGAGCAACGTATTTTACGTTGGGGAATGCAGGACAGGCTCAGGTGCAATGGTAAATGCCTCTGCCGACGGAAAGGCCTGTGCGCGGGAGATACTCAGAAGAGAAGGCATAGAGGACGACATGAAGGAGTTCAGGCTTGAGCTTAAGCCGATGGACATATACATCGCAAAGGGGGCTCTGAGGAAGAGCCTCGGTTCAAAGGAAGAGGGCAACAGGTGCCTGAGGTGCCACGACATATGCGAAATATGCACGGAGGTGTGCCCTAACAGGGCCAACGTTGCGATTGAAGCTGAAGGCTTCGGCAATCTCCACCAGATCGTCCATATCGACGGCATGTGCAACGAATGCGGCAACTGCACCTTTTTCTGTCCGCATTCAGGGGAGCCCTACAGGGACAAGTTCACTGTGTTCTGGACAAAGGAGGATTTCATGGATTCGAAGAATACCGGGATCCTTAAGGCCGGCAGCACCATAATTTACAGGGACACTGAAGGCGACGTGCTTACATTCGAGGGAAGGCCTGTAGGACTTGAGCCTAAGGTCATGAGCATAATAAGAGCACTTCTTGACAAGTATCCTCATTACCTGCTGGATATGGACGGGAGGTGAAGATATGATCATCGGAAACGGAAGAGTCGTAACCTGGGACAGGGATAATCCGTTCTTTGAGAACGGGGGAGTACTTGTCAGAGGGCAGAAGATCGAAAAGGTCGGAGACTTCAGTGAGCTTACGGAGCTTTATCCGGATGAGGAGATAGTTGACGTAGCAGGAAGGCTTATCATGCCCGGAATGATAAACATGCATACCCACATCTACAGCGCATTCGCAAGGGGATTGAGCCTTGGCAAGCCAACACCTGATTTCATGAAGATACTGGAGAACATGTGGTGGCACATAGACAAGCGCCTGACGCTGGAGGACACGAGATACAGCGCATACGGGACACTTACGGAATCCATAAGGCTCGGCGTCACTACTGTCGTAGACCACCACGCAAGCCCCTTCCATATCAGGGACAGCCTGTTCACTATCGGTGAAGCGGCTAAGGAGCTGGGAGTAAGGGCATCCCTCTGCTATGAGACCTCGGACCGCGACGGCTTGGATGCTGCAGAGGAAGGCATAAGGGAGAACATCGAATTCATAAAGGCGTGCAGGAAAGATAGCGGCATGCTCAAGGGCATGTTCGGGATGCACGCATCCTTCACCCTTTCTGACGGAACCCTTGACAAGGCAAGGTCAGAGATGGAGGGCCTGGATTCAGGTTATCACATCCATGTAGCAGAAGGGCAGGACGACGAGATCCTCTGTGAAAGGGACCATGGCAAAAGGGTTGTGGAAAGGCTGGAGGAGTTCGGGATACTCTCGGACAAGTCCCTTGCAATACACTGCGTGCATGCTGATGACAATGAGCTTGAGATACTCAAGGCGACAGGCTGCAGCGTGATCCATAATCCGGAATCCAACATGGGAAATGCCGTCGGAACTTCACCTGTCGTGAAGATGATGGGAATGGGGATAAAGGTAGGACTTGGAACTGACGCCTATACCAACGACATGTTCGAATCCGTGAAGGTTGCGAAGATACTCCAGAGCCATGCCTTGAAGGACCCGCAGGTGGGCTTCATGGAGGCCTTCAGGATGCAGTTTGAGAACAACAGGGACATTGCGGGAAGGATCTTCGGAACTGAGCTTGGAATACTAAGGAAAAATGCCTGCGCTGACATAATAACCCTTGACTACGACCCGCTGACTCCCATGAACAAAGACAACCTGGCTGGTCATGCCATATTCGGAATGAGCGGCTATCAGGTAAGGGACACCATGATCAACGGCAGGTTCGTAATGAAGGACAGGATAATTACGACCATCGACCTTGAAAAGACCATGGCTAAATCCAGGGAGGTCTCAAGGAGACTCTGGGACAGGCTTTAGAAGGCAAAGGAAAATTGGCTTCAGGCTGCAAAAGCTGCAGCCTGAAGTACGGAATCATCGATGATTATTCCATGAAATGATATAATGAATCGATATGCCAAAATATTGACAGTCAAAAATAAAAACAGGAAGTGAATTATGAACAGCAAAAACACGACAAACACTTCTCTATTCGATTTCTTCGGGAAGCCTGCCTGGGGAAAGGCAGTCCCTCTTGGAATACAGCATGTGCTCGCGATGATAGTGGGTAACGTAACACCATCGATAATGGTCGCTGCGACTACAGGACTATCGGTTGACGAGAGGACCCTTCTGGTCCAGACCGGCATGTTCATTGCGGGACTTGCGACCTTCATGCAGATATTCTCCTTCAAGAGGATCGGAGCCAAGCTTCCGGTCATCATGGGAGTATCCTTCTCGTACATCCCCGTGCTCCTGGCAATAGGCAAGGAGTATGGTATTGCAGCAATTTTTGGTGCCCAGCTAATAGGATCGCTTGCAGCAGTCCTGATGGGATTCTTCATTAAGCCAATAAGGAAATACTTCCCGCCGATAGTTGCGGGTACGGTCGTCCTTACGATAGGCCTTTCACTTTATCCCATTGGCATCAACTACATGGCAGGCGGAGTGGGACAGCCTACCTATGCATCCCTCACCAACTGGGCTGTGGCACTTGTAGTAATGACCACGGTACTTATATGCAACAATTTCGGAAAGGGGATATTCAAGCTGGCTTCTATCCTTGTCGGTATAGCTGCAGGCTACGCCCTTTCACTGGCACTTGGAATAGTCAACTTTGCTCCACTTGAGACTGCAAAGTGGGTTGCGCTTCCACAGCCGCTGTATTTCGGAATAAAGTTCATGCCTACAGCCATAATATCAATGGTTGTCATGTACATCGTGAACTCCATTCAGGCTGTCGGAGACTTCTCGTCCACTACTGTCGGCGGAATGAACAGGGAGGTAACTGACGACGAGCTGTCAGGCGGTATAGTATCCTATGGAATATCAAGCTTCGTTGCAGCGATAATCGGAGGACTCCCGACAGCCACATACAGCCAGAACGTCGGAATCGTCGCCAGCACCAAGGTTGTTGCAAGAAGGGTGTTCGTCATAGCGGCGTCCATAGTAATAGCTGCCGGCTTCATACCGAAGTTCGGTGCCCTGATGACGACCATACCTTACGCTGTCCTTGGCGGTGCGACCATTTCAGTATTTGGAATGATCACGATGACAGGAATAAAGCTTATAACACAGGATGAGCTCTCCACAAGGAACATGTCAATCGTTGGCCTGTCGGTAGCGCTTGGAATGGGTATGACCCAGGTACCTGCGTCACTGGCAATGTTCCCTGCATGGTTCCTCATGGTGTTCGGAAAGTCACCTGTCGTAATCGCAACACTTATGTCACTCATCCTGAACATAGTGATTCCAAAGAAATCCTTGGTCCAGGAGCAGAAGGAAAGGGAAGACCTGGACAGCAAATAGGACTTTAATGATAATCGAAGAAAGCCATATACTTAAGGCAGGGACAAAAATGTCCCTGCCATATTCAAATTCATGGGGGTAAAACATGGATACGATCATAAGGAACGGACTGGTTGCAGGTCCTATAGGACCGGTGAGGAGCGACATACTCATAAGAGAGGGAAAGATAGTGGCTGTTGGACCTGACCTTGCGTCTGATGACGCAGAGGTGATCGATGCCGGGGGCTGCCTCGTCATACCGGGAGGAGTCGATGTCCACACCCATATGGACCTTCAGGCAGGTAATCACAGGGCGGCGGATGACTTCCTTACAGGCACTGTAGCTGCCGCATGCGGAGGCACCACCACCATAGTTGACCATATGGCCTTCGGGCCGAAGGGATGCAGCCTGAGGCACCAGGAGGCTATCTACCATGGCCTCGCTGATGGCAGGGCGGTGACAGACTACGGCTTCCATGGAGTCATTCAGCATGTGGATGACAAGGTCCTTGATGAGCTTCAGGAAATGGCCCAGGATGGGATAACAAGCTTCAAGGCCTACATGACCTACGACTTCAGGCTGTCTGACAGCGATATACTGAGGGTTATGGAGACAGTTAAGAAGGCTGGGGGTGTCCTTACGGTACATGCCGAGAACCATGAGGAGATTGAGCACCTCAGGAAGACCTTTGTAGAAGAAGGCAAGACTGAACCGATATACCACGCGCTGAGCAGGCCGAACCTGACGGAGTCTGAAGCCGTAGGAAGGCTCATACGACTGTCAGAGATGGCAGGCTGGCCGAACCTCTACCTTGTCCACATATCCGCCAAAGAGAGCCTCGAGGAGGTAAGGAGGGCAAGGGAGAAAGGAGCAGGGAACATATTCGTCGAGACCTGCACCCAGTACCTTACGCTTACAGACGACAGGTACAGTCTCCCGGATGGAGAGGCCCTGAAGTATGTGATGTCCCCGCCGTTAAGGAAGCAGGAGGATATTGATGCGCTCTGGAAGGGGATAAAGGATGGGGAAGTCCAGGTAGTGGGCACCGACCATTGCCCGTTCTTCTTCGAGGAGAAGCTGAAGTTCGGGTCGGATGACTTCACGAAGTGCCCGAACGGCGGCCCCGGAGTGGAGGAGCGGATGAGGATACTGTTCTCCGAAGGTGTCATGAAGAAAAGGATCAGCCTTGAGAGGTTCATCGAGGTCACATCCCTGAATCCATCAAGGATAATGGGCCTTTATCCTGAAAAGGGAACTTTAGAGCCAGGTGCGGATGCAGACATCTGCATAATGAATCCGGAAAGGTCCGGGACCTTCAAGGCGGGATCGCTTCACGGAGCTGCGCAATATACCCTGTATGAGGGAATGGAGTATATCGGTGAAATCGAGCTTGTGATGCAGAGGGGCAGGGTAATCGCTAAGAATGGAGTATTTCTTGGGAAAAAGGGAGACGGTCTGTACCTGAAGAGAAGGGTGCCTGTTGGCCTTGATGCCTGAAAATGCTGAATAGTTGCAATTGAGTTTGTGTTTGCATATTGGTATGATAGAGTTAACGATTAGATGAGGATGTGCGCTGATGGATTGGAAGATGGATTTTTTGTCAAGGCTTGCGAGCGGACTTGCAAAGCAGTTCGGAAGCAATTGCGAGATTGTCATACATGACCTGGCAGAGGGGACAAGGGAAAGCTCAATAATAGTGATTGAAAACGGCCATGTGTCGAACAGGAAGGTAGGGGACGGCCCTTCATCCGTAGTACTTGAGACGCTCGCCAAGGACCCGTCGGAGGTCGAGGACCAGCTGTGCTACCTTACAGAGGTAGATGGAAAGATGCTGAAATCAAGCACCATATACATACGTGACGATGAGGGCAAGATAACAGGTATAATGGGCATAAACTACGACATTTCAAGGATGGTCATGTTCCAGAACGAGCTTAACGACATCCTGATGGTAGATTCGTCATCATCCAAGGAGTCCAGGCACATACCCCATGACGTCAACAGCCTGCTGGATGACCTTATAGAGCGTGCAGTCAAGGAAGTGGGGAGTCCGGTGGCCTATATGTCCAGGGAGGACAAGATAAGGGCGATAAAGTATCTGGATTCACATGGAGCTTTCCTTATCACCAAATCAGGAGACAAGATCTCCAGCTATTTCGGAATATCGAAATACACCATGTACAGCTATCTTGACAAGGACAAGGACAAGGAAAGGGAATAGGGATGTTAAAAGCAGCAGGCTGAGGCCTGCTGCTTTATTATTGTCCATATGCCCTGAGTTTGTCACTTTGTAACTAAAAGAAGCTAAGATTCCTCTTGATTTGCAAGGGATCTTAGCTTTTTATAATTTCTATTTTTTGTTGTGTACTTTCATTGCTTCTTTTCTATAAGTTCTAAGTTG
>DIXH01000044.1 GCA_002428605.1 Clostridiaceae bacterium UBA6085 | reverse complement strand
TTTCTGTTTAATTTTCAAAGAGCTTTTGCCGCTTCGCTATTGTTCGTATCGAAGTGAGCCTATTTATAATACCACTTCTTAATGAGCGCTGTCAACGCTAGTTTGCCGAAACAGCTGACTTAGATATATTACCACAAGGAAAAATTTCAGGCAATCCTCTAAACGAGAAATTTTTCATTTTGTTTACATTTTATATTGCTTTCTGTATTGAATGTTCTATTCAAATCCACGATAAAGGCTGGCATCCATACGATTACCAGCCTTTATCGATTTTGAGTCCTTCTCTACTTCCTGTTCTTGTATGCGCATGAGTTGAGATGGTCATTTATAAGGCCAGCCGCCTGCATGAACGCATAGCATATGGTGCTTCCGCAGAATGCGAATCCCCTTTTCTTCATGTCCTTTGACATGGAATCCGATTCAGGACAGGTTGCCCTGTAGTCTTCAGGTCCGTTTATGCTTGAAACAATGCTCCGGTTTCCAACGAAAGACCAGATGTAGCTGTCAAACGAGCCGAACTCCTCCCTGACCTTAAGGTATGCCTTAGCATTCTTAACAGCTCCCTGTACCTTAAGCCTGTTTCTTATGATTCCTTTATCCTGCATTAGCTCTTCAAGCTTGCTGATGTCATACTCCGCGATAATTTCAGGGTCGAAACCGTCAAACGCCTTTCTGAAATTCTCCCTCTTGTTAAGGATCGTCTTCCATGACAGGCCGGCCTGAAACGTATCCAGGATCAGGAACTCGAACAGCTTCCTGTCATCATGGAGCTCTGCTCCCCACTCGTTGTCATGGTATTCCCGTTCAATTTCACTTCCTGGCCAGGTACAATCCCCGTGTCCCATGAATATCCTCCCTGTGAAAAGAGGCGCCAATCACGGCGCCTCTTTAGTATCATTATTTCTTACTCGTCTCCGAAGCCGATTCCCATGGACTTTGCAGCCTCAACAAGCTCTCCGTTAGGATTTACAAGCTTTGACTTTCTGCCGATTACATTTTCCAGTGAATCATATGACATGTGGTCGCCCTTCAGTGTGACCATGTTGCCGAACTTGCCTGATGCTGCAAGCTTGACAGCCTCAACACCGTATCTTGTGGAAAGTATCCTGTCTGAAGATGAAGGAGATCCACCTCTCTGCAGATGTCCAAGAATTGTAGCCCTTGTCTCGTTTCCGCATAGCTTCTCAAGCTGGGTTGCCACCTTGATCCCGATTCCGCCGAGTCTTATAGGATCCGGTGAATCCTTTATTATCTCTCTTACGGTTATATCTCCGCCGATCTCCTTGGCACCTTCTCCGACTACAACTATGGAGAAGTTCTTGCCTCTTGCCTTCCTCTCCTCGATGGTCCTTGCCACATTCCTGATGTCATATGGAATTTCAGGAAGGAGTATGACATCAGCTCCGCCTGCTATTCCAGAATGGAGAGCTATCCATCCGGCATATCTTCCCATGACCTCAAGGACCATTATCCTGTGATGCGAGGACGCAGTGGTATGGAGCCTGTCCAGCGCTTCAGTCGCGACATCGACAGCAGTCGAGAATCCGAACGTCGTATCTGTTGATGCCAGGTCATTGTCAATGGTCTTCGGAATAGCTATGACCTTTACACCCTTTCTTGCAAAGTCCCTTGCAGAGGTAAGGGTACCGTCTCCTCCGACGATGAACATGACATCTATTCCCATCTTCCTGATGTTTTCCATTCCGACGTCAGATACATCCTTATTAACAAGCTTCCCATCAACTTCAACCTGATAGTCGAAAAGGTTGTCCTTGTTTGAGCTGTAAAGGATCGTACCTCCTTCATGCAGTATGCCTGAGATGGAGTCGAGGGTCAGCTCGACAAAATCGCCGTTGTACATTCCCTTGTATCCGTTCCTTATTCCAACGACTTCCCAGCCGTACTCCAGTATCGCAGTTCTGGTGACGGCTCTTATAACCGGATTCAGTCCCGGACAATCTCCACCGCCTGTAAGTATTCCTATTCTCTTTATCTTGTTGACTACCATATTTTTTGCCTCCCTGATTTAGTATGCAAACTTTCCATGGATTTCACTATGATTTTATCCTATGAAGGCCCATAATGCAAAGGTCTGCAAGCCATAAGACGCGAGTTCCAAAAATTAAAAATCATTGACTAAAGAAGCGAACCTATCCCCTCTCTCCTCAAAGTTCCTGAAGCTGTCGAAGCTGGCACACGCAGGAGAAAGCGCAACGATATCACCTGGCTTTGAAAGCCTTTTGGCAATGTAGACAGCATCCTCAAAGGATTCAGCCATATGCACCGGCACGAAGATTCCCTTCATGTTGGCAAGGTTATCGAACGCTTCCTTGAGCTTGAATCTTGTATCTCCAACAAGCACAGCGTTCTTTATGTACTTGTAGCCCTGGAAGGCTACTGGCGACAGGTCGATGTTCTTGTCATAGCCCCCTGCGATCAGATTCACCTTTGTATCGAGAGCCTTAAGGCTTGCAAGGGTCCTCGTCGGACTTGATGCGATGGAGTCATTGTAGTACCTTACACCCTTGTACTCCCTGACAAGCTGGCACCTGTGCTTTACTCCGGGGAAAGTAAGGGCTACCTTCCTCATCTCATCTATTGACACATAATCCTTGGCGGCTAGGAAAGCTGCAAGGAAATTCTCCGCATTGTGGACTCCCTTCACCAGCATGTCCTTCAGCTCCACCACTTTCTCATCCCTCAGGTACAGGGTTCCATCCATGAAGTATGCATCCTCGAGCTCCCTGGTAGAAGAGAAGAATTCAACGACCCCCTTTGCCTCATCTGCGAATTTCTTCGTTATCTCATTATCCTCATTGAGTATTAAGATGTCGTCCTTGCCCTGATACAGGAAGATGCTCTTCTTCGCGTCGATATATTCCTGCATTCCCTTGTGCATGTCGAGATGGTTTGGGGAAAGGTTGGTAACTATTGCTACATCCGGGGACACTGTCATGGTCATGAGCTGGAAGCTTGAAAGCTCAAGAACTACCATATGGTCGTGTCGGATATCCTCTATCTTATCAAACAGTGGTGTCCCGATATTTCCGCCTACAAACACCTTGTAGCCGGCTTCCTTCAGAAGAAGCCCCAGTACAGTAGTGGTAGTGGTCTTCCCGTCAGAGCCTGTCACACCAAAGGTCCTCGCCTTGCAGTATTTCAGGAACTCCTCCATCTCTGAAGTAATGACTGTTCCTTTTTCCTTGGCCTTTACAAGATGCGGATCGTCTATCCTCATTCCCGGGGTCTTGAATATGACATCAAGGCCATCGAGATGGTCAAGATAATCATGACCGAGGAATAACTCGATACTGTCGACCAGTTCCTGTACCTCAGGTCCCAAATCACTTAGCTCTCTCCTGTCAAACGCTGATACCCTTGCCCCCAGCTTCAGAAGAAACCTTATGAGCGGAAGATTGCTGACTCCTATTCCTACAACTCCGACCTTCTTGTCCTTGATATATTCCTTGAACTCATTGAAATCTCTTTTCACAGCTTACACCCGCATTTTCAAATATTTGTTCTTATTTACTAATTACATTCCTTCACCCTACAGTATAGAGTAAAAGGAAGATTGATTTCCACTTTTTTAGCAGAAAGGACCAGCCCATAAGGCCGGTCCTAAAATGTCGGTTAGTATCAGAATTCAAGCTTCCTGCTTATGTAGTCAGCTACATCATATACTGAAAGCCTTATCTGCTCCATGGTATCTCTGTCCCTTACAGTAACCGTGTTATCCTCAAGGGTGTCGAAATCGACTGTGATGCAGAACGGCGTTCCGATCTCATCTTCCCTTCTGTATCTCTTGCCGATTGAACCAGCTTCATCATAGTCGACCATGAAATGCTTGGAAAGCTGTCCGTAGACTTCAAGCGCCTTCTCTGAAAGCTTCTTGGAAAGAGGCAATACCGCTGCCTTGAACGGAGCGAGTGCAGGATGCAGCTTAAGCACATTCCTCTCCTCACCGTTCTCAAGTGTCTCCTCCTCATAGGAATCTACTAGGAACGTCAGGAACAGCCTGTCCACTCCTACTGAAGGCTCAACGCAATAAGGCACGTACTTCTCGTTAGTGACAGGGTCGATGTATGAGAGGTCTTCTTTTGAGTGGGTCATATGCTGCGTCAGGTCATAGCTTGTCCTGTCAGCGATACCCCAAAGCTCTCCCCATCCGAACGGGAACCTGTACTCTATATCGGAGGTCCCGGCACTGTAGAACGAAAGCTCTTCAGGCTTGTGGTCCCTCATCCTTACAGACTCGGCATCAAGGCCAAGGTCGAGAAGGAACTTCATGCAGTATTCCTTCCAGAAGGCAAACCATTCAAGGTCTGTTCCCGGCTTGCAGAAGAATTCAAGCTCAGCCTGTTCGAACTCCCTGGTCCTGAATATGAAGTTTCCTGGTGTTATCTCATTCCTGAAGGATTTCCCTATCTGGGCTATTCCAAACGGAACCTTCTTCCTTGTTGTCCTTGCTACGCTCTTGAAATTAACGAAGATTCCCTGAGCTGTCTCCGGCCTCAGGTATACCTCATTCTTGCTGTCTTCTGTGATTCCCATGAAGGTCTTGAACATGAGGTTGAACTTCCTTATGCTTGTGAAGTTCTTCTTTCCGCATTTCGGACAAACGATGCCGTTGTCCTCTATGTACTTCATTAGCTCGTCTTCCTTCATTCCGTCAGCTGATGCTACCTCAGCTCCCTTAAGGGTCATATCGTCCTCTACAAGCTTGTCGGCACGGAACCTTGACTTGCAGTCCTTGCAGTCCATGAGAGGGTCAGAGAATCCTCCTACATGGCCTGATGCAACCCATACTTCAGGGTTCATCAGTATCGCGCTGTCAAGTCCCACATTATAGGGGCTCTCCTGCACGAACCTTTTCCACCACGCCTTCTTAATGTTGTTCTTCAGCTCAACTCCAAGAGGGCCATAATCCCATGAATTTGCAAGTCCGCCGTATATTTCCGATCCCGGATATACGAAGCCTCTGCCCTTGGAAAGCGCTACGATCTTATCCATTGTCTTTTCAGTCATTTCTTATCCTCCCCAAATCGTAAAAATAAAAAAAGCCCTGCTCAACGAAAGGACGGATATTATCCGCGGTTCCACCTTTCTTGGCATTGCCCTGCTCTTGCATTCACACGCTCATGGACTCCCTTCACGATTCTGTCTCCGGAGCTTGCACCACCCGTCCGGTCTCTTGAAGACTTTTCTCGTTACTCTTCCCATTCATTGCGAGTTATTCAGTTATAAAAAAAATGGCTCCGCGAAGAGGGCTCGAACCTCCAACCTATCGGTTAACAGCCGAGTGCTCCACCATTGAGCTATCGCGGAACGTCATTACAAAGACTATTATAGCAATGTTTCGGATTAATGCAACAGTAATTTTTCAAATATTTTCAACAAAAATTATCCGATTCATAACTGTATGTCGCTATAGAATGTAGGAAAAACCATCCGATGTTTCAAGACATCAGAAATATCCGTAAGCAGATCCAGCCTGATGACACTATTATTGGTCAGTTCTAATTGTGATAAGGAGCAACCCGTAAAAATCACTTCGGTTAGTTCAAGTGAATGCGTTGCAATTTGGTTGAATTTTGGGCTGAAACCAAAAAGATTCTTGTTGACAGGACAGACAAAATGCTTATAATTGAAAATAATAATCGGCATTGACGAGAAGAGTACGTTATGTGCAATGACAAAGAGAACCGGGGATGGTGTGATCCCGGTGCAGGAGCATAGCTGAAGAACATCTCAGAGCCGCCAGAGGAAAGCCTCATTGGCAAGTAGACCTGGCCGGAACTCCCCGATAACGGAGTCGGATATCGGCATTACCTATGCCTGTGTCTTAAAAAGTGAGCTCCAATGGAGTTAAGCTGGGTGGTACCGCGGAAGAGCCTTCCTTTCGTCCCTGTATAGGGATGAAGGGATTTTTTATATTCAGGAGGAAATCAAATTGTACAAATCACAGATGAGTCCGAAGGAAACACAAAAGGCGATCAAGACGATAAAGGTGTTCTTTGAACACGAGTTATCAGAAAGGCTCAACCTCACAAGGGTATCCGCACCTCTCTTCGTGGAGATAGGCACAGG
>DIXH01000049.1 GCA_002428605.1 Clostridiaceae bacterium UBA6085 | reverse complement strand
TGACTTCAGTCATGAGAGTTTCAATGAGATACCTTCAGGGATTTCAGGGCTCAGAAGGCTTCCCTGCTCCTTTTTGAATGCAAGACCCACAAGATAGCTTGTATATACCTTACCACTCTCTGAAAGTGAAGTGAAATATTCATACTCAGCATCTGCTGAAACAAGTGAGTCGTTCACAGGCTCCTGAAGTGTCACGACCTTCTTCTCACTTGCAGAGAATCCCCAGGCCATAATAGTGCCGCTTGCAGTTTTTGCAAGGGAAAACGTGTCGCCTGCCGAAACATCAATAATGACCTCACCCTGAGGAAAAAGCGGGATCTCGCTCTGCTTGAAATCATTGGAACCCCAGAGGAGCACCGTCCCCTTGTCTGTCAGGGCAATGGAATGTGAGGTTCCCGCTGCAATGTCTACAACGGTCTCCCCTTCAGGGATCAGAGGGATATCCAGCTGACCTCGGGCGTTGCTTCCCCATGCGAATATGGCACCCCTCTCTGTCAGAACCAGGGTATGGGAGCCTCCAACGGAAATTGCCTTCACCGTATCATCAGGAGGAAGTATCGGTGCATCCTCCATGACCCTGACTCCGTCAGGAACTACTGCAAGTGCGGAAACCGGGACTGATACCATTGCTGATGATAGAATGAGGGATAATATTGCTGCGCCGACCTTCCTCATATGACAACTCCTATAATGTATTTCCTCATGGTTCTTTTCAGAATTCCTTAAGCCCGTTCTTACCAAGCACAAAGACAAGCTTTCCCTTCAGTGTCTTCATCGATTCGATCCTTATAAGGGCTGCTCCGCTCTTGTCAAGCTTCACAAGCGTCCCTGTCATGCACTCGCACCATTCGTCAAGTGAAGGTGCGTGTCCTGCTGCAATGAGTACGCCATGCGGCTCCGCTTCCTTTATTTCCTCGCTGAAGGTCTTGAAGTCTCCTGATGCAATGCACTCATGAAGGCTTGCTTTGCCCGCGTCCAGGACCTCCGAAAGGATCTCAGCAGTCTGGACTGCCCTTACCATGGGACTTGACCAGATCGTAATATTGTCTTTGGCTGATAGCCTGTGTTTAAGAAGCCTTGCCGCTTCCCGGACCTTCTCCTTTCCTTCCTGAGTCAATTCCCGTTCCCTGTCAGATTTTTCCAAGCTCTTTTCTTCCGCACTTCCGTGCCTGAAAAGGATTATTTCCATTTCAACAGCCCTCCTTTTGCCTAAGCCTTAGGCAGTTCATCCGGAACCACCATTCCTGCGCTTACTATCAGCTTCAGACCTTCCTCTACAGACATGTCCAGGTATATTATCTCCTCCTCAGGTATAAGAAGCAGCATGCCTGAGGTCGGATTAGGCGTCGTAGGTACGAATACGTTGATCACTTTGGCTGCTGTCTTCTCCTGAACCTCTCCCCTGCATTCTCCTGTAAGGAATCCTATAGCGAATATCCCCTTCCTTGGGTACTCGATCAGGACAACCTTGCTGAACATGTGCTTTCCGTTGACGGAGAAAGCATCGATTATCTGCTTGATCCCGAAGTATACCTTCGGGACTACCGGTATGTTCTGGAGTACCTTCTCACCGTAGTGAAGAAGCTTCTGTCCTATTATGTTCGACATCAGGAAGCCTGAAGCGAATATGAGAAGTATGCTTGCAACTAATCCGACGCCGGGAAGACTTCTTCCGACTATCCATTCTATGAACAACCCCATAAAGCCATCGAGCTGCCTAAACAAAAAATATATCAGGTATACTGTTCCAACTATTGGGATCAGGGTAAAGAACCCTCTCAGGAATATGTGCCTTACTTTTTTCAAGATGCTTTCCTCCAGTGCTTGATCAAGCCAACATAATTATTTGTCATTCGTTGTATAGTACGATATTCTCGAATCCAAGGTCCTCATACGGTATCCAGGTATTTAGGACTCCAAGGTTCTCATCCTTCTGCAAAATGTTGACATAGATTCCATTCTCATCGAAATAGAAGTCATCCTCCTGAACGCTTGCGAGATCCTTAGTCAGTCCGGCAGCATCCAGAATTTTCCCCGTGTAGTCAAAGCCATCGATGAAAATATCCTTAAGCTGCAGGTCCTTTCCTGTTGTCAGGTTAAGGTTGACGAAAAGCCTCGTTACATTTTCATTCCCCAGTTCATATGACATATCCATAAACACTACGCTGAGGTAGCCTCCCTTGTTCATTATGATCTGGACATCGTGGTTCATGCTCCCGTAGTAACCAACGGGGTCAATTTCCTCGTTAGCCTTTGCCCTCTCAATGAATCCTTCAGCATCAAGCCTGCTCGTCGCAAGGCCGTTCAGCCTTTCGAGGATCCCGTTGTCACTTATTCCGTAGAACTTTCCGTTTATTATGCTTATCGCATAGGTTGCGCCAAAGTCCTGAAATACGCTTTCCGGCCTGTATTCCACTACGTTAGGAAGAAGCTTCCTCATCCCTTCCTTCTGGAACAGATTCTCAGAAGAGCTGTACCTCTCGAATATCGCAAGATCGTCCCCGACTTCATTAAGAGGAATGACTATGGACAGCGGGTAATCAAGGCTCATGAATTCATCATTCTTCTCATCAAGGATGACCTTGACACCAGAAAGGTCGAATGAAAAGCTCTGCTCCTCCCTTATGCCCTCAAACGGTCCGCTTAGAAAACCGGAATCAGGGTCGTCAAAGTTGTTTTCAATGATATACATGAGTATCTTTTCATTGAGATATTTCTCATGATTGAAGTCATTTCGGAAAAGGTCCGCGAGCTCCAGCTTTTCTCCTGTGTTAAGGTCATAACCCACTGACCTGAATTTCTGAACGTAGGATATTCCGCCTGCCTCAGGATATTCAGCATAGGCATAGTAGTCAATGAAAAGCACATTGGCGCAGCTATAGATGACATTCGTGCTGATGTTCAACCCAATTACCTTCTGCTCTGCGTTTCCTGTTCTTCCCAGGGCGTCAGCCATTATCTGGTCCCTAATTTCAATAAGGGTATTCCCTATTTCAGTATTTATCTTCTTCTCTACCACCGCATCCTTGAATCCGCTGACAGAATCCCTATATATCATCATATCCGTACCGTCTATCTTCGATGTTTCTTCAACCCTTTTTATTTCAATGCCGTTAGACATCACGAATCTTCTGCTCTCGTAAGGTATCTTCTCAAGTGTTTCAGTTCCTGGCTTCCATGGCTCAGGTGTATCCGGTACTTCTGGCTCCTCAGGTTCAGTATGGATTATGATTGCTTCAGTAGTTGAAGGGGCGACTGTCGCAGATGGAATCGTGGGGACCAAGGGTTCCTTCCTGCATCCAGTGATCATAAGCATCAACAAAATGACAGAAGAGACAACGATTCTTTTCATAGCTACTCCTATCTCAGCGGTACATAGCCGCTGTCCTCGGAAACCTTCTGCCCTTCATCTGAAAGTATCCATTGAAGAAGCTTCCTTGCACCTGAGTCCTTTGCCTCAGTCTTCCTTAGCACGGCATAGTATGCACTGGTATATGGATATGCGTCACTGCTGATGTTCTTGTTCGTAGGTTCGACACCATCCACCTTCACGAACTTTATAGTGTCCTTGCTATACATTGAGTTAGCATAGTAATATACTGAATAACCTATTGCCTTGTCAGAGTTGTCATATGCAGCAATGACTTCAATAAGCCCGGACATATCCGCCGGCTTCAGTTCAACCGGAGCCTTGGCTATCTCAAGACCCTTCATCACCTGACTCAGCATGAGAGTCTGGCTCCCTGAATTGTCAGGTCTCTGGTAGGCGATGATCTCCTTGTCAGGACCTCCCACATCCTTCCAGTTCTGAGTATTTCCCTGGTAGATATCCTGTATCTGCTTTTGAGTCAGGACATCGACCGGGTTATCCACATTTACAAGGAATACGAATGCTTCCTTGACAACAGGCACAACCTCAAGCTCAATACCCTTGTCCTTTGCCATTGTGAGCTCTTCTTCCGACGGTTCGGTCACGAATATGATGTCAGCCTTCCCGTCCATAAGATTAACATAGGCATTATGGGTCGTGTTGTGCTTGATGAAGGCCTTGGCCTCAGCTTCTGACAAGCCAAGGAGCTCTGACGCGATCCCCTGGGACAGTGGAATGGTGGCTGTAGAGCCGTCGATCCTCGGGTAGGTATCCTTTGTGAAGTCAGGCTTATTTACCGTTGGCGCAGCTGTAGCGGTGGGTGCCACGGTGGCTGATGGAGCTGAAGTTGCAGTCGGTGCAATGGGGTCATTGCCTCTGCATGCAGCAAGCACCATGAGTGCTGCGATTGATACTGCCGCTGCCCTTATTCCCCTCTTTATCCTGTATTCCATTTCGAATCCCTCTTTCCGTGAATACGTACATCCACTTTTACTTCAAAATCACTAAACAAAAAGCCGACCTCGCGGTCAGCCAAAATCTGAGGAATGCCCTAATGCGCTCCGCATATCATGGCTCCGTTACTTCCTTGTTTATATTCATAATATCATTTCCGATTTCTTATTAATATACCCTTCTCCATTTCACAAGCCATTAATTGTACCACTCTTCGGTATAATGATGAACGAAATGTTAAATTGTTGTAAATGAAGTCTGTTAGGAACCATGCGATATATTGGAACATAGGCCGGTGCTATAATTTGTAATAGAAATATCAAGTTGCGTAATAAATACTGCAGAAAAAACTGTTCTTGCAGCACGTCCCCCGCGATTTATCAGCTTTGCCTGTAGCTTCAGATGCTGCGCCTTTTCATGATAAAGGATGTGAAATTATTGAAAAAACTGTATGCATTTCTATTTGGACTTCTGTTTTTATTCTCAGCAGCCGCTGTTCCAGTCCAGGCTGCACCAAAGACAGGCACCGGTATTACAATCAATGTAACTAAGGATGTCGCTGGAATAACCGACAATACTTCCTTCAGCGTCGTGGTCTACAAGGACAATGTCAAGTTCAAGGAAGGTACGATTTCAGAAAGCAAGCCTCTGGTTCTTTCAAACCTGAAGGCTGGAACCTATAGAGTAGAGGAGCTTGCAAAAAGCGGCTATACGAATGTATCCATCTCGGGGCCAATCACCATATCTGTCAAAGGTACGTACACGATTGACGTAGTGAACAGTAAAGATACCGTGACCCCACCGCCTGTCGAAACATTCCACTATCTGGCACTTGGCGATTCCATTGCTACAGGTAATAGCTCCAGAGGAACTACGACAAGCTATGTAACCACATTCTACAACCACCTGAAGACCTTATACCCATATGCCACCATGAGAAACCTTGCAGTTGACGGTGATGATGCATCAGAGCTCCTTGCGAGGCTCGGAACCTCAACCTATACTGATGAGATCAAGAAGGCTGATGTCATAACGATAAGCATCGGCGGCAACAACATCATGGATGCGGGGGAGAACTTCTTCACGTCCCTAAACAATGCAATTGCAAAGGCCAATACCATTAAATTTGAAAGCGACTATCCTAAGATAATCACTGCAATAAGGACATTGAACATAGATGCCAGGATAATCGTACAGACCCTCTATAACCCATTCAACTCTATCTCGATAAAGGGATATACTGGTGACCCCGAACTGCAGATTGAAACGGAAGCTTACATATCGAGGGTAAATGCAGCGATAATTGCTGTCACAGACCCCAACTACACCAAAGTTGACATACATAAGCTTTTTCTGGAGGGCTATGCCGATAAAGGCCTCATGGGGAATATCACATATTTCTATCCAAGTTATTTACTCAAGTTCCTGAGGGACCCTCATCCTAACCAGGCAGGTGAAAATCTCATAGGAAGCAAATTCATTGAAGCTTATTTGGTTGGATCGTTCCAGTGACTTGTATTTTATTTCAAGATCATAATAAAATGATCTGCTGACTGTCATATTATTCAGTACAAGCTAAAAATGAAAAAGATCAGCCTAAAATGGCTGATCTTTTTCATTATACCTGAGTAGTAAGGAATATCGGAAGTGTCATATGGCCTATCTGGTCCTGCAGCTCCTCGATTCCATCCAGGTGTTTGTCTTCGTCGCCGAGGATGCTTTCCAGAAGCTCCCTAGTTGCGAAGTCCCTGACTTCTCCCCTGAGTTTGTCACTTTGTAACTA
>DIXH01000067.1 GCA_002428605.1 Clostridiaceae bacterium UBA6085 | reverse complement strand
TGTCAGAGAAGGCTGCGGAGGCTGCAGCACGGGTTGCGAGAAACTATGTCTCTTTGGAATTCGATATGGAGTCAGGCTACCGAGGACACAGGGATAAGGCGGCTGCTTCTGTCATAATGGAGCTTACAGGTGCAGAGGATGCGGCAGTCGTAAACAACAACGCAGCAGCCGTACTTCTTGTGCTTGCAGCCCTTTCAAAGGATAGGGAGGCTGTGGTGTCAAGAGGCGAGCTTGTCGAGATCGGGGGAAGCTTCCGCATACCTGATGTCATGGAACTGAGCGGAGCAAGGCTTAGAGAGATTGGCACCACCAACAGGACAAGGCTCTCGGACTACGAAAAGGCCATATCTGACAATACAGGGCTTCTCCTCAAGGTCCATACATCGAACTACAGGATAGTCGGCTTCCACGGGGAAACAGCTGTAAGCGACCTGGCAAGCCTTTCTAAAAGGACCGGCATTCCTCTCTTTGTGGACCTGGGAAGCGGGTCTCTTATGGAAACCAGGGATTTCTCAGATGAGCATGAGGATACCATACAGGAGGTCCTGGTTTCTGGAGCCGATATAGTATCCTTCAGCGGCGACAAGCTCCTGGGAGGGCCTCAGGCGGGGATCATAGCCGGCAGGAGGGACCTTGTGGATAAGGTGAGGAATCATCCCCTGATGCGGGCTCTAAGGCCTGACAAGATGACCCTGGCCGCCCTTGAAGCCACTCTGAAGTCCTGGCTCCATGAGGATGGAGCCGGCATACCGGTAAGTGACATGCTTAAAAGGGATAAGGCTATGATCAGGATCGATTGCGAGAGGATCTGTTCAAGTCTTCAGTCTATGGGGTTTGTTGCCTGCGTCAGGGAAGTAACCTCAGCATCAGGCGGGGGAACCCTGCCGACTGCGAGCATCGAATCATACGGTGTCCATGTAAGGGCAAGGGAAGGCTCAGACCTGTCAGCAGAAGACCTTAAGACACTTCTCAGGCTGGGAGAAGACCCTGTCATCGCCAGGGTGACAAGGGATGAAGTAGTGCTTGACCTTAGAACTGTAAGTAATCGGGAGCTTGGGGTCATTGAGGCAAAATTTGCCCTTATCGCAAAAGGCTGGTGGAAAGATGCGTGAGAACTTCATTATAGGGACTGCAGGTCATATCGACCATGGCAAGACGACCCTGATACAGGCCCTTACCGGCAACCAGGGTGACAGGCTCAAGGAAGAGAAGGAGAGGGGCATAACCATAGACCTCGGCTTTACACATATGATGCTGGACAATGGAGCAGCAGCCGGGATAATCGATGTCCCCGGTCATGAAAGGTTTCTCAAGAACATGCTCTCTGGTGCTACCTCAATTTCCATTGTGCTTCTCGTGATCGCCGCTGACGAAGGCATCATGCCCCAGACTGTAGAACATTTTTCCATCTTAAGGTTCCTTGGGATGAAACTGGTCGCTGCAGTCCTCACCAAGGCAGACAAGGTTTCAGATGAACTTTTATCCCGAAGGAGGACAGAGGTTGGAGAGTACCTGACAAGCCAGGGATACGGAGACAGTGAGATATTTGCTGTTTCAAGTGTCACAGGACAGGGGATAGAACAGCTGAGAAAATGGATAAACGACTCGTATATGTCCCTGAATACGGATGACAACATGGAAAAGCCATTCAGGCTGAACATAGACAGGGTATTCAACAGCAAGGGCTTCGGGACCGTCGTTACCGGGACCGTCATGGACGGAAGCGTTTCACAGGGTGATGCTGTAGATCTGTTGACTCCGTCAGAAATCCTTTCGGTAAAGGTCAGGGGCATCCAGGTCCATGGCGAGGACACAACATCTGCCTCCAAAGGTCAGCGCTGCGCGATAAACCTTGCCAGGGCAGATGCCAGCCGTATCAGGAGAGGGGACACCCTTGCCAGGCAGGGTCTTGTCATAGGGTCAAGCATACTTGACTGTACCTTCAGTTTGGCTGATCCTGATTTCAGGCCTAAGGAGAGGGAGAGGGTCAGGGTATACCTTGGAACAAGGGAGATTCTTGGAAGGCTTCATTTCCTTCCTGAAGGCAGTGATCACTCCATGATACAGCTGAGGCTTGAAGAGCCGGCTTATGTCCTGAGGGGAGACAGGTATGTTGCAAGGTCCTACTCCCCCATGCATCTTCTGGGCGGCGGTGAAGTCATAGATCCCTCTGCCAGAAAATTCAAGGCTTCGAAATCCCAGGAGCATATGAGTCACCTGGTCAAAGTCACTTCAGGTGACAGCTATGAGGCCTTCCTTTCAACACTTGATTCAAGCCATGAAGGAATAGCTGACATTAGCGATGCTATAAAGCTTGGCGGTGAGCTTGTTCAACAGGGAAAAGATAACGGTGACCTTGTAGAAATCGAAGGAAAGATTGCTTCGACCCTGTTCATAAGACGTACCCTTGAAGAGACAAGGGCAGAAATCGATTCATTCTTTGAAAGGAACCCTCTTGGCATTCATGTCGGAAAAGAAGAGATCCGTCTGAAACTTAAGGGCCGACCGGACAGGAAGGTGTTTCAGGCAATCCTGAAGCTTTCTGAGGACATCAGGGACAATGGGGATACCCTGTCTATCAAGGGGAGGGCAATTGTCCTCAACAGCTCTGAAGCTGCAATGGCCGGTAGGATCATGACATTCCTTGGTGAAGCGAAATTTGCACCTCCCGACCTCAAGACCATTGTGCTGTCACCTAAGGAAAAGCGTATTTATGAGCCTGTGCTCTCATACCTCATTGAAAGCGGGGAGATCCTGATCCTTGACGGTATAGCCTTTACCTCAGCAGCAATAGGATCGGCACAAAGGATGATAACCGGAAGGATAGCTTCCATAGGTCCGATCGGCATAGCCGAAGTCAGGGAGCTTCTTCAGACCTCAAGGAAATATGCGGTTCCTATTCTTGAGCATCTGGACAGCCTGGGAGTGACCAGGAGGTCAGGTGACAAGAGGATCCTAAAATAGACAAAGGTGCTGTTGCAAAATAGCGCCAAGTAAAAAATGGACTATTGCGAATCGTGAATGATTTGCAGTAGCCCATTTTTGTTTGCATAAAAGCTTAGAACTGGCTCACAGAGCCAGTTCAGATGAGTTATAA
>DIXH01000088.1 GCA_002428605.1 Clostridiaceae bacterium UBA6085 | reverse complement strand
GCGCTATTTTGCAACAGCACCTTTTATCATGTCTATTCATTACCCTTAACACCTGCCCCTTCAGAAACATTCGACTTTACTATGATATAGAGAAGTGCCAGCGAATACAGATACTTAAGCAGAAGTTCAACAAGTATTGAGTCTGGAAGAAAGCCGTCCGGAATCATTCCCCTAAGCAGCGTATATGCCAGTGAACTGCCTATAACAATGATTGCAGTCTTCGCTCTACCTGCCTTCACATCATTTATCGCAGGTATCTGCTTTACAGCATAATACGCCATTGCTATTACAATAGCTGGTATAGCCAGGTACCTGAAAACCGGTGAACCCTTCAGCCAATCGATACTATCTGCAGCGATTAGCAATATACCCGTGATGACCCAAACAAGGGAATAAATAAAGATAAACCGTTTCCCGAGCATCAGAATACCTCCTGTAGCATTAGTATTTTAAACATAAAGTTATTGCTTTAATTATATTGATCATATCACACGATATCATAAATTGCATGGTGTCATTGAAATAGCGAGGATGTGAAAAAGATAAGGGTGTCGCAAAAACGACACCCTTCCTTCTACTTTTTCTCTATTATATAGCCCTTCCTGTAGGCGGTTACCAGCTGCAGCAGGTCCTCTACCTGCAGCTTCAGCTCCTTTCCTATATCTGTATCAGATACCCTTCGCCTGTCCCTGAGATTCTCCAGTACAACCATGGTGGATACTATGTCCATTCCCTCCTCGATCGCTTTTGCTGTTGACTCGAAAGGTTCATGGCTTACAAGCTTCAGGCCGTGGGAATTGTAAATGAGCGTATAGCCAGCGATCCCGGTTTCCTTCTGGTAAGCCTTGGAGAAGCCTCCATCAATTACCAGGAGCTTGCCGTTGGCCTTTATGGGGCTTTCACCCTTTACGACCTTCACCGGTACATGGCCATTTACCATATGTGATGTATTGGGGTCAAGGTCAAAATCCTCGAGGATCTTCTCGATCCATTCCACATTGTCCCTGTTTGTGTAATAGGCGTTGTTAACTTCCTTGTGGGTTTCCTTCTCATCCAGGAAATATCTCTCGAAGGTAGCCATCTTGCTCTTAGCGAAGAGTGGCGATGCAGGTCCGCACCAGAGATACCACATGGCATCCTGCCCTGCTTCCCTCCTGATCGGGTCATTGTCATAATAACCCTGCCTTGCCAGCCTTTCGAGCCTGTCCATGGCATCCCTTCCGACACATTCCTCTCCATCGATATTTACAGGCATGAAGGTTCCGTCGCTGTTCATCGGAACGCAGCCATGTATAAGAAGATTCGAATTGAACACGAGGTACATGCTCCCCTTGGAATACAGTATCCTCATATGTTCGTTGAGCCTGTAAGAATTCTGGAAGGAATTCCTAAGCCTCTCCATGAGGTCCTTTTCCTCGTCAGTTAGCAGGAAAGGATTCTTGGGGTCAATTGTAGGAAAGTCACAGCTGCTGAGCTTGTACTCCTTGCCGTCAACCATGAGAGTCCCCTTCTCGTAGTCAATGACATCAAGTATCATCCTGTCATTCATCCCATATTCAGGATGCCTGTATATGAGCTGACCTTCAAGCTTCATCTGTATTATGAAAATGGCCTTGTGCATGAGGGCTGTCATCTCAAGCTCCTTCTGGCTCTTTGCCAGAGATTCCGTACCCTTGGGCCAGAACGGCTTGAGGTCATGTCCACTGTATTGTTCCGAAGCAAACCTTGCAAGAGGCAGAAGGTTGATCCCATATCTGTCCTCAAGGATAGTAAGGTTGTCATATCTTGCGGTTATCCTTATCACGTTGCATATGAGTGCAGGACTTCCGGCTGCCGCTCCCATCCAGATTATGTCGTGGTTCCCCCACTGGAAATCCATCGCGTGGTAGGAATTGAGCGTATCCATGATTATGTCGGCACCAGGTCCCCTGTCAAACACGTCCCCGATGATGTGCAGTCTGTCTATGGAAAGCCTCTGTATCAGGTTTGATATGGCGACAATGAATGCCTTCGCCCTGTCTAGCTCCACAATGGTCTCTATTATCCTGTTGTAGTATTCCTGCTTGTTTATCCTGTCCTCGCTCTCGTTGATAAGCTCCTCCAGGATATATGCGAACTCTGGCGGGAATGCCTTCCTGACCTTCGACCTCGTATACTTGGAGGATACCCTCTTTGCAACCTGTATCAGCCTGTAAAGGGCTGTTATATACCAGTCCTTCATCTCCCTTTCGCTGATATCGATCTGGTCCAGCTTCTCCTCAGGATAGTATATGAGTGTCGCAAGGTCCTGCTTTTCACTTTCACGCAGTGCATTCCCGAAGATCTCATTGATCTTTGTCTTTACGACTCCTGAAGCGTTCTTCAGCACATGCCTGAAGGACTCGTACTCCCCATGGACATCAGATATGAAATGCTCGGTGCCCTTCGGAAGGTCAAGAATAGCCTGCAGGTTCACTATTTCAGTAGTTGCAGCGCTTATTGAAGGATACTGCTTTGCAAGCAGCGTAAGGTAATCAATGTCCCTTTCTTTAGTGCAGACCCTGTCTGTAACTCCCCCGTTCATATAACCATCTCCATTTTCGTTAATCATTATCTTAATCATATATCATCCAAAGACAAATGAGAAGGAACAGAGGAAACCTTTGCATATGTGAAATTTAGGAAAATTAACGGCCGAAGACTTCAAAATCATCGGCCATAGGTTTTCATATCTTATGTTATGTAATTCAAAAGCTCTTTTACTGTATTATTCTGCCTTTTCCACAAGCTTCCTGAGCTCGTCAATGTCAGGGTACCTTCCTGAAATGACGATTTTCCCGTCTGCCACTGTC
This sequence comes from Clostridiaceae bacterium UBA6085, assembly GCA_002428605.1. GTDB lineage: Bacteria > Bacillota > Clostridia > Clostridiales > Clostridiaceae > Youngiibacter. The sequence goes on along the minus strand of DIXH01000088.1, from coordinate 57,693 downwards.
ACAGGCTGGCTGTCCTTTGATTCAAAATCATAGCCTTCAACAAGCGGCTCTTCAAGGAACCTCTCCTTGTGGAGTGTATAGTTGTACCTCTGTATGTCCATACCTTCCTTTCGAAGCTGCCTGATCCATACTGCAAGCTCCTTCAGCTCCTTTTCCCTTTCCATGCCGCAAGCCATTGATACGCAAATGTCAGGCTCGTAGATCCTTATCATTTTCCAAGTCCCTCTTCAAGGACCCTTCTTCTCAGGTCCATGACCTTCTGCTCGATTGTCTTTGCTGTGGTTATGAACTCATTGTCCTCTCTGCCTGAAGGGTCATCCAGCCCCCAGTCTTCCCTGTGCTTTGACGGAAGGTATGGGCATTCGACATTGCAGCCCATGGTTATAACGATATCTATGTCCTTTGGGATATCATCTATCAGCTTCGATGTCTGGGTCTCTTCCATGTCGATCCCGTAAAGCGACTTGATTATCCTTACGGCATCCTGGTTGATCCTGGGCTTTGTCTCGGTGCCTGCGGAGTATGACTCGAAGGCATCGGAAGCGAATTGCTTTCCAAGAGCTTCAGCCATCTGGCTCCTGCAGGAATTATGTACGCATATGAACGCAACTTTTGGTTTCAAAATGATCAACTCCTCTTTATTACACTATAACCCATTAATCGATTGCATGCAATTAAATCACTGTTAACTCCATGTAAAGGACAAACAGTCCCAATGATGATAGAATGGGATTAGAATTATTTTGATTGGCGGTGTGTAAATTGAAGCTACGGAACGAAGCACTGGTAATGATACTCTTTGCGGCAGTCCTCTCGGCGGTCATACTGAAGCTTGACCCCGGCAGGAGCTACCTTGTCTGGAACATCGGCCTGGCTCTTGTTCCATACTTTTCATCGCTCCTTCTTTCAAAGAACGATACGGTCTATTATTCCAAAATACTTTTTCCATTCTTCATCCTTGTCTGGCTGCTGTTCTACCCCAATGCCATGTATATGGTTACGGATTTCATACACTTTTCACTTCAGACCTTCTACAAGGCATCTTCCGAAGGCACAAGCCTTTTCGGGATGAAGGTCGAATACGTGCTTGACCTTTCCCTATGGGTTTCCTTCGCCCTTACCGTATGCGCTGTGTTCTACGGGGTAGCATCCGGCTACATGTCCATTACCAGGGTCGAGAAGGCAATATTCAAGGAAAAGCCTGCTTTCGGACGTGTGGTTTTCACTGTGATCGTAAGTATCCTCACAGGCTTTGCATTATACATCGGACGATTCTTAAGGTTCAACTCCTGGGATCTGCTGAAGGATCCTCTTGCGATACTATCCTGGCTCAAAAATGGACTCACCATGGATGCCATATACATAATACTTGCTTTTGCGGTCATGCATCTCTTCATAACAGCAATCCTGAGGCTCTCCTCCATTGCCCATGAAGATTAGGTTGAGATCGGAAATATTCCTGTTGACAAATCCTTAACATGAAATTAGAATCTAACCGACTGCAATCATCCATGGAGGTGTCAGCTTGAGCCAGTACTCAGTTAAAAAGTCATTCAACAACAATGCGGTGCTCGTAACGAAAGAAGACACTGACTATATACTTATCGGACGAGGTATCGGCTTCGACAAGAAACGTGGCGACAGGATACCTGAATCCAAGATGATAGAAAATGTCTTCATAATGGTCGATGAGAAGAACAGGCAGCAGTACGAAAACCTGCTTGAGAACGTTGACCACAGGCTCCTTGCCATAACCGAGGACATCATAAGGATGGCTGAGGAGGATTTTCAGGAGAAGCTCCATGCAGATACTCATCTGGGTCTTGTTGACCACATCAGCTTCGCTGTAAGAAGGATCAGGGAAGGCATAGGAATTGTCAATCCATTCCTTGTCGAGACCAGGATGATGTACAGGCAGGAATATGCTGTGGCGGCAAAGGCGGTAAGGCTCATACGCGACAGGCTTGGAATCGAGATACCTGAAAGCGAGACAGGCTTCATTGCTCTGCATCTTCACGGCGGCAGGCTTTCCGGAAGGAAAGGCGCTTCGATGAAGTATGTCAAGGCACTGAGCCAGGTCATCCCCTATATCGAGGACAAGCTTGGAATTTCACTTGAAGAAGATTCCTTCGATTCAGTGAGGCTCATGTCCCATCTCAGGGCCATGCTTGAGCGCTGCTCCAGGAAGGAGACCATCGACAATGTGCTTCTGGACAGGATGAAAAAAGATTTTGCATTCGAATATAAAATTTCTGAAAATATAGGCTTGATTTTAGATAAGAATATTGGTATAGTAGTTCCTGAAAACGAAATAGGGTATATCGCTCTCCACCTGTATAAGCTGAGGAGCTCCCGCAAAGGCGTGTAACTGATTCGATCAGGCATGAGTTCATTATCTGATGTCCAAAGGACTTTCTTTGGATACCAGATAATGGGTTCATGCCTTTTTTGATGTCACAAAAAAGAGGAGGAAAGAAAATGTCAAAAAAATCCAGTGGTTTCTTCGCAGTACTGCAGAAGGTCGGAAAGTCGTTAATGCTTCCAGTATCAGTTCTTCCTGCTGCCGGTCTCATGGTCGCATTCTCAAGAATCATAGAACAGGCCGTAGGTGCTGAAGCGCTTGCATCAAATCCTGTACTCGCTATCTTCGTGAAGGTGCTTTTCTCAGGCGGACTCGTTGTATTTGAGAACCTTCCTCTTATTTTCGCAATCGGTGTCGCAATAGGCTTCACTGCCGGTGAAGCAGTATCCGGACTTGCAGCCGCAGTTGGATATGTTGTTCTCATCAAGGTGCTTGACATCATGTCAACTGCACAGAACCTTGCGGATCCCATCAACATGGGAGTGTTCAGCGGTATCATAATCGGTCTTATCGCAGCAAAGATCTATACTAAATACTACAAGACAAAGCTTCATCCGGTACTCGGCTTCTTCGAAGGCAAGAGGCTCGTGCCAATCATAATGGTAATAGTTTCCATACTGCTGGGAGTTATCCTTGGCTTCGTATGGCCTCCGATACAGGATGGTATAAACTACCTTGGACAGCTTGCGATCACTGCTGAAATAGGCGGATTCAAGCTTGGCGGAGCGATATATGCCTTCGGCAACAGGGCACTCATCCCCACAGGACTCCATCACGTGTTCAAGACTCCTTTCACAACACAGTTCGGACAGTTCACAGCTCCTGACGGGCAGGTATATGTAGGAGAAATCGCAAGATTCTTCGCAGGGGACCCAACAGCCGGCAACATCACAGCAGCAGAGTATCCGCTCAAGATCTTCGGACTTCCTGCAGCAGCATTCGCAATGTACAAGACAGCTCTTCCAAAGAACAGGAAGGCAATCGGCGGTGTAATGCTTACAGCTGCACTCACATCCATAATCACAGGAATAACCGAACCAATTGAGTTCGCATTCATGTTTGCAGCACCTGCCCTCTACATAGCGCACATTTCCCTTGCTTTCGTAGGCGGAATGTTCATGAACATATTCCATGTAAGGCTTACTGAGACATTCACCTCGTCACTCATAGACTTCGCGGTGAGCATATCTACAGGAAATGCCGGTAACCCATGGATGCTGATACCAGTCGGTATTGTCATAGGAATCGCATACTTCGCGCTCTTCTACTATCTGATAAAGAAGTTCGACCTGAAGACTCCGGGAAGAGACGAATCAGAGGAAGCAGCAGCAGAGATTCCGGTAACAGGAAGAGCTGTGGAAATCCTCAAGGCACTTGGCGGAAGTGACAACATAAAGGCCATAGATGCCTGCATAACAAGGCTCAGGCTTGAAGTTGGCGACACTGCAAAGGTCAACAAGGCAAGGCTCAAGGCACTTGGCTCAGCAGGAGTGCTAGAAGTCGGCACTACAGGAATACAGGTAATATTCGGAACTGCCGCTGAAGGCATCAAGGATGAGATAAAGGCAGTCATGGCAAACCCAGGCGCTTATGCGGTTGTTGCCGAAGAAGTCGCTGAAACAAAAGAAGCAGCCAAAGAGCTTACCAGGGAGACCATATTCAGCTCCCCAATGAAGGGAAGGCTCGCAAAGCTTGAAGAGGTTCCGGATGCCCTCTTCGCAGAAAAGATGATCGGTGACGGATTTGCAATAGACCCTGCTGAAGGCCTTGTAACAGCACCGGTTGCAGGAAACATCGCCCACATCTTCGAGACAAACCATGCAATTGCTATAGTCACAGAAACAGGACTCGAGGTCCTCATCCACATCGGGATCGACACTGTAAAGATGGGCGGAAAAGGCTTCAAGAGACTAGCAGAGATAGGACAGGACGTAGTAATCGGAACTCCAATCATGGAGGTTGACCTCGACCTTGTAAGGAAAGAGGCAAAATCCGCTATGACTGAAGTCGTAGTGACAAACATGGATATTGTTAAGTCCATGGAGATAATAGCTGAAGGCAGCGTGTCAAAGGATACGGATGTCCTGATAGTAAGATAGTTAAAAGAAACAGAAGGTCAGCTTTCCGCTTTGGAGAGCTGGCCTTCTGACATTTATCGGGACTTCAGTTCAGGAGACTGGATATACAACCCTAGCGCTTGCTTTTGTCTAGCAGGTATTGGCTTAAGGCAATGGAATTGATCTTTGATTCCATGGGATCCGCTCGCGGAGCCTGTATCACAGGAACTATTGCTCCAGCAACTACCCCGGCCGCCTTTAACTCCGCCATCATTGACAATGACTTGTATAGCGTATTCCCCACTTCAATATTTGGAACGAGCAGCACATCTGCCTGACCGGCAACCTTACTTTCAATCCCCTTGTGCTTTGCGGCTTCATGGAATACTGCGTTGTCGAAAGCAAGCGGCCCGTCAATTATTGCATTCCTTATCTGACCCCGGTCGCCCATCTTGCTGAGTATTGCAGCATCCGTAGTGGACTGGGAATTCACATTTACCGTCTCCAGGTAAGATAGAACTGCTACCTTCGCCTTTTCACATCCAAGCCCATTTGCAACTGCAACCGCATTGTTTATAAGATCAACCTTCTGCATCAAATCGGGATTGATCGTCATGGCACAGTCCGTAATTATAAGTAATCCGCCCTGCTTTTTTTCAAATACCGCGACATGTGACAAGGCACCTTTTCCCCTCAAGCCCTTTTCTTTGTTCAGGACTGCACGCAGGTAGTCACTGGTCTGCATATTGCCCTTCATCGGCAAGTCCGCTTTTCCTGAACGGACCAGTTCAACTGCCTTAGCCGCCGCATCGGCATCGCTGTCTGCTTCGACTATGTTCTCATCCTTTACCTTGTATCCTATTTTCTCCGCACTTCTCAGTATCTTTTCCCTGCTGTCGATCAGAATGCATTCGGATATCCCCATGGCTTCAACTTCACGTACAGCTTCCAGAGTGACATCGTCACCTGCGCAGGCAATGGCAATTGTCTTTTTGCCCTGGCTCTTTACAGCCTTTATCAGTTCATCAAAACTACTTATCATATATTCGTAAACCTCCCTAATATTTCTTGAGCTCTTCCTCTCCTCTGAGATACCTGAGTGCTCCGGCTGCCAATGATTCAAGCTCATTTTCGCCAGGATAGACATAGACAGGTGCAATATGCTTAACCCATCCGGTTATCAGATCGACTACCCGGTTCCAGTTTGCCAGTCCTCCGGTTATTGCAACAGCATCAACCTGGCCCCGAAGCGTTACAGCGCGGGCGCCAATCTCCTTGGCTACCTGATAAGCCATCGCTTCAACTGCAGTTCTTGCTGCCTCATCTCCGCTCTGGATACGGCTTTCTATTTCAATACCGTCCGACGTTCCGAGATATGCGGCAAGACCTCCTTCAACACCCAGCATGTTGTGCATTTCCTGCCTGGTGTACTTGCCTGAATAGCACAGGTCTACAAGCGGGCCTACAGGAAGGGCCCCTGTCCTGACCGGTGAGAATGGTCCGTCACTCTCAATGCCGTTGTTGACATCAATTACCTTGCCTTGATGATGTGCTCCCACAGTAATGCCACTGCCTATATGGGCAACTATGATGTTTGCCTGCTCATAAGCCGCGCCAAGCCTTTCACTTACCATTTGGGCAGTTGCCTTCTGGTTCAGCACATGATAGGAATTGGGTCTCGGTATGAGAGGATGGCCTGAATATGTCGCTATCTTCATCATGTTGACATCAGTTGTCGGATCTACAGTAAGTACAGGCTTGCCAAACTCCTGCCCCAGGTCATAGCACAGGCAGCATCCCGGATTGCTTGTATGTATGCCGTATTTTTCCGACTTGAAGTCTTCAATCATCTTCTCATCAATCTCATACACTCCAGGTTCGCAGGGCTTCACCAGCCCTGAACAGCTGACATAAGCATCAAATTCATCTATCTTGAATCCTTTTGAGTCAACCCAGCCTGTTATATCGCGTTTCCTTACATCATATTGCTCCCAGACCGTCCTGAAACTTTTCATCTCTTCAAGTGAGTGCCTTATCGTCTCCTTATACAGGTCCTTGTCTCCACTGTATATGGCAACCTTTGTTGTTGTCCCTCCATACATGATGACTAGCATCAAAGGATTCATACTGCTCATATTAACCTCCACAATCTATTTCAATTCCAAATTGCCTGCTATGCAAGCATACCTCCGGATACGTTCAGTGATATTCCAGTAATCGGCGCAGCGCCGTCAGATGCCAGATATATGGCTGCACCTGCAATTTCAGAAGGCTTAAGCAATCTCTTCATAGGCTGTTTGCCCAGCATATGCTTCTCCATTGCCTCCTGCTCCGATGTATTGTCAGTTTCAGCCAGCTTCCTTATCTGATTTCTTACCAATGAAGTATCGACAGGTTTTTTTTTAAAGCTTGCCTACCTGTTTCAATATTTCAACAAGCTTGTCATCGCGCCATGCTTTCAATTCACCAGGTGTTGTGTTTGCAGTTTCCTCTTTGAGCCCCTCAGCCATTATCGCACCCACACCTTCAGGAAGCTTATCCCAATTTGCCATGTCCGGCAGCCAGACATTCATCTGAGGTCCAATATGTTCAATGGTAGCTGCAATCCCTTTTGGATTTGACAGGTCCCAGACCAGATGCGGTCCCATCAGGGCCCATCTCAAGCCTGGTCCGTAGCAGCATGCGGCATCCACATTCTTTACTGAACAGACTCCGTTTAGGACAAGGTCAGCGCATTCTCTCCATAATGCCATTTGTATGCGGCTTGCAACATGCCCCGGAATTTCCTTGTTTATTATTATCGGTTCCTTATTCATGGACTTATAGAAGTCATTGCAAAGGGAAACCGTCTCATCGCTGGTCTCCTTCCCTTTGACCAGCTCGACCAAGGGTATGAGATGCGGGGGATTGAATGGGTGCGCTGTAATACACCTTCCCGGGTTCCTGGTCATCTTCTGTATCTCACTTACAAGAAGACCAGAGGTGCTGGTAGCATAGATTGCATCAGGGGCATACTCATCCATGGCTGTAACTATATTCCGCTTGACCTCATAGCTTTCAAAGGCTGATTCCTGAACAAACTGGGCGCCTGTCAAGGCTTCCTTCAGGTCAACAGTATATATGGCTTTATCTTCTGCATTTCTTCGTGACTCAGCAGTTAAAAGCCCTTTTTCCTCAAGGAATTTGAAGTTGGAAGCAATAAGTCTTTTTGCACTCTTAAGCGCCTCATCACTAATGTCCTGTATTGCAACATCGAATCACTTCCATAAATATAGTGTTGCCCAGCTTGCCCCGATTGTCCCTACCCCGATACATGCAACCTTTTTAATATCTTTCAGATTCATTTTGACAACCACCCATTAAGTATTTTTTGAATATAACCATGGAACCAGTAAATACCTTTATCAACCCGTTAATCAGACATAGATATGGATGAAAAGAACTAAAGCCTCTTTGTGATTCCCATCATTTCCCTTGCTTCATCAGGCGATGCTATCTCATAGCCAAGGTCACGGGCAACCTTTACGATACGCTCGACCAGCTGTGCATTGCTTGTAGCGAGTTCGCCCTTACGGTAATATATGTTGTCCTCAAATCCTACACGGATATTTCCGCCATAGAGCAGTGAGCCAAGCGTTGCGAAGTACTGGCTGGCTCCTACTCCCATGGTCCCGAACATGGATCCAGGTGGTGTTTTCCTTACAAAGTGCGCCAGATTCTCCATGCTCCACTCAACTCCGCCCTGACTTGTCTTCATGTTCATTACAAACGTGAAGGTTGGGTTGCCGATGATAAGGCCCGGCTTTACAAGAAGATTGATGGCATCTTCAAGCTGAGCATCATTGAATATCTCCATTTCCGGTTTGATGCCGAGCGCCTTCATTTTTGTAGCGGTCTCGACGAGCCATCTCCTTGTCCATCCAATTACCCTGTCAGGTCCCTCCAGATCGGGTACCCTTGAAGGGATTACCACTATCCCGCAGTCAAGGGATGCCATCTCAGCCCCTACATCAAGTGAACTGAGTCCGTCATCTGCCGTATTGATCCTGTCAGGCCTGTTCGCTGGAGCTACGCTCGGCTGTATGATGATATCCCTGCAGCGGCTCCTTATCTGCTAGACCGTTTCAATGATCACATTCCTGTCGTTTGTAGGAATACCCTGCCTGTCCCTTGAATGGAAGTGAACTATGGATGCTCCTGCATTGTATGCGTCATACGTTGCCTGGGCTACCTCCTCCGGCTGCTCAGGAATCGCTGGATTTGCCTCCTTGCCCTGGAAATTGCTGCTTGGTGCTACAGTTATAATGATCTTCTTTGCCATTTTATCCTCCTAGATAATCAATTTTTGATTTTACAGCTAAAAACGTTTTCTTGATCTTACTTAATGATTAGCAATATCCGTGCCAAAAGAAAAAAGCCTGAAATCCAGGCTTTTCTTGCTATAATCTTCAATTTTCTATCCATTTGTGTAGCTTATCGCCTCATGCATGTAGCCTTTCACTGCACTGATTGAATCATAATCCAATTCCATACCTTCTAAGCTTCTCATAGAATACACTTCTGTCCACTCCAAGGGATTCTGCAGCCCGTTTCTTGTTGCCATCGAATCTGGCCATGGCTTCGGATATCGCTTCTTTTTCAACCCTTGCCACCATATCCCTCAGCTTAGTTTCCTCATAAACTAATCTTTTATGCCCTTCTATTGAATCAGCTGCGGGCAGCTTTTCAAGAAAATCAAAATGCTCAAGTCCCAGCATACCACCGGTGGAATAGATGAATGCCCTTTCCACATAGTTCTCCAGTTCCCGTATGTTGCCAGGCCACCCATATCCCATAAGCAGGTCAAGGGCTTCAGGTGAGACGCCGGTAACCCTCATACCCATCTCCTGGTTAAACTTCTGGATGAACCTCTCGATTATGTATGGAATGTCCTCCTTCCTCTCCCTCAGTGGTGGAATTGATATGTTCATTACATTTATCCTGTAGTAGAGGTCCTCCCTGAACTGACCGTTCCTTACCATTTCCAGCAGGTCCTTGTTCGTCGTGAATATCATGCGGACATCGATATCGATCGTATCTTTGCCGCCTATCCTCCTTATCTCCTTCTCCTGCAGCACCCTCAGCAGCTTTGCCTGCATTGGCAGAGGAAGGGAATCAATCTCATCCAACATCATGGTTCCGCCGTTTGCAACCTCAAACTCGCCGAGCTTACCATCCTTTAACGCACCCGTAAAAGTACCCTTTTCATAGCCGAAAAGCTCGGATTCTATGAGGTTCTCCGGTATCGTCGAGCAGTTGATCCACTGGAAAGGCATTCCCGACCTGTTGCTCAACGAATGCAGTGAATGTGCGAAAAGTTCCTTTCCTGTCCCGCTCTCCCCGGATATCAGCACGGTTGATTTTGTTGAAGCCATCTTATGCACCAGCGACTTCAATTTCAGCATGGTATCATTCTGGGATATGATGTCATCGATGCTGTATTTGGCGGCATTCTGCTTTTTGCTCTTATCCTTGTAGTAGTTGAGCTCCTTCACAAGGTTATCAAGCCTAGCCTTGAGCGAAATAAGCTTGTCGCTGTCCTGGAACGTCGATATCCCGACTATCCCCATAAACTCCCCGTTTTTCATTATCGGAAACTTGTTTATGACAAAATTGACGCCATTTCTCGAATAAAGTACCCCAAGCTCAGGATGACCGGTTTTCGCAACATTTGTCATGTTCGTATTGTCTATCACCTCGCTGACAGGCTTTCCCAGGGATTTTTGCTTGTCTATCCCCAATGACTCCGCATACTTGTCATTGATGTAGACCATCCTGAAATCCTTGTCTATGATTGCAACAGAACCAATGCTTTCCAGTGCCTCATTCGCGTAATACTCCATCATTTCCCGGCTCAAATCATCAGGATCCAGCCAGCTCGAATACCTGTCCATAAAATACCCCCATTTGGCTTAACGCCTTATGTAGTATTTTACTACATACCAGACGGAAATTCATCCCATTTAAGTAATCTATAGATGAAAGGCTCTGTCTGGGTTTAGTGCAAAAAAAGTTGACTGTTCAGTCAACTCTTCATTGCCAATATACCGAGCCTATTGAATAGGAAGGAAATTCACCTTCCAGATATCGCCATCTCTTACAAGACTGAACCCATAAGTATATGCACCCAGTTTTTCATCAGAATCTCCGTTCCTGCTTTTCCAGGTTATTGCTGCATGTTCTTCATCCGAACCAGAATATTGTATGTTGAGGTCGTAAACATCCTTATAGACCTCAAAATCCTTTATCCTGTCGCTTTCCGGGAAATTCCTGTCTTCCTCTTTTGACCATTGGACATAGTTCTCATTTTTAGTGTATAGCTCGTATGTAGTCTCGTAATCCTTAGCAGAGGTCGCATAGAGGTACAGCTTGCAGACAGATAGTGGCCCCAGACCCACCAGTCTCCCCTCATCATATGATGCCTTGAATTCCTCATATTTTGCTTCTTCATAAAGAGTCAGGTCTGTCAGGTCCCCCTTCGAATCATTCAGATTAATAAGTTCCTCAAGTTTCGATATTTCGCTTTTCAGTTCAGAATTCTCAGCTTCCAAGTTCTCTATGTCTTTTCTCAGTGTTTCAGAATTCTCTTGAAGCCTGACCACCTCCAGCTTCATCTCTCCAAGTTCTGTCTGTGAATTACCACTGCATCCAGCAAAACCTAATGATACTACAAGAAACACGTTCAAAATCAGTATTCTCTTTATTCTCAAGATTCCTCCCCCTTGTATAATATATTCATCGATTTTATTATATGGTAACAATAATATATTACGCAAATCAGTCATACAATTGTTTATTATCATCAAGTATTGTGTCTTTAAAAGGAGTTTGGAAGATTTTTGCCAAAAAAAGCCAGCCTGCTGCGCAAGCTGACCAAAATGCTATTCAGTTATGTAATGTTGTCATTTACCCTTCAGGATCATCTCGATTACCGCAGTGATATCTTCAAGTCCACTCACGGAGCCAACATATCCGGTCACAATGTTCCCTTCCCTGTCTATGAATGCAGTTGTCGGAATGGAGCTGATACCGTATTTTATTGCAGCATCGGAATTAGTGTCATAGTAGACAGGGAATGTGTACTTGTTGTCTGCTATGAATTTCTGTCCTGTGGCCTTTGTCTCACGGCTTCCGTCAACGAGGTCAAGCATCATGAATTTCACCCTGTCCCCATACTGCTCGTATGCCTTCTGGAAGTATGGCATCTCCTCCTTGCAGGGCGGACACCATGAAGCCCAGAAGTTAATCACTACAATCTCACCCTTGAAATCAGACAGCCTAACCTCTTTGCCCGAACCGTCAAACACCCTGAAGTCCGGGGCAGGTGTCTTCTCTTCAGTCTCGCTTCCGGAAGTCGACTGTGAAGGCTGAGTGGGCTGGGGAGCATTACCCTTACTGAGGACCTTATATCCTGCATATGATCCTCCGATCACAAGAACCAACAGAAGCACGCTGAGTAGAGCCTTTACTTTCTTATCCATTATATCAATTCCCTTCCAATCAAAATGACATCAGCGAAAGTAGCCTTCCGAGATATCCGGTGAGCATCATGATCCCTAATGTAATGAGCAAAACGCCTGAGACTATCTCAACTGTCCTGTAGTGCCTCTTGATGAAGTCAAAGGCACCCTTTAGGCTGTCGATGAGTATTGCACTCAGTATGAATGGAATCCCGAGTCCCACCGAGTAGCTTGCAAGCATCATTATTCCCTTGACTGCGCTTCCTTTTGAAGCTGCAAGCATGAGCGCAGATCCCAAAAATGTACCGAGACAAGGTGTCCATCCTATTGAGAATGCCATGCCGAAAAGTACCGATGACAGGAACCCCTTTCCGGGATCCTTGCCGCCAGGCTTCATCCCCCTGTTGAAGATGGATATCCTGAACAGACCAAGGTAGCTCAGTCCGAACAGTATGATAACGGAGCCCGCAACAATATCCAGGACTCTTCCATACCTCACAAGGAGGCTTCCGATGCTTCCCGCAAGTGCACCAAGGGTGGTGAACACAATTGAGAAGCCCAGGACGAATCCAAGTGCATTGACTATCGGCTTGCTTTTACCTTCTTCCTGACCTGCGAAATACGATATGTATATCGGCAGCATGGGTAAAAGGCAGGGGGATATGAACGTTATTGTCCCTTCGAGGAACGAAATCAAATAATCCATCTGTACATCCTTCGCTTTCTGATTACCTATATTATATGTAAATCCAGGCGACTTGTGAAGCTTTCCGGCAATTTAAATTTTATGTTATTCAATTTTACAATTGTTATTTTAACTCGGATATTCATCAGGTTACCATGTTGTCTATACCAGAGATTTGGTCTTCACCTTTTCTCAATCACCGGACTCGCTGTTTATTGCATTTGAATTTTCACTCTGTTACGCTTGAATCAGATACAAAAATTAAAGCAATAAGGAGCTACTTATGAAAAAATATAAGATTGCAGTTATTCCAGGAGACGGTGTTGGTCCTGAGGTCATAAATGAGGGTGTTAAGGTACTGAGAAAAGTATCTGAGCTTGACGGAACATTTGGCTTCGATTTCACATATTTTCCCTGGGGATGCGAATACTACCTGCAAAACGGCTTTATGATGCCAAAGGATGGGATAGACCAGCTTAAGGAATTTGACGCCATTTATCTTGGAGCCGTGGGTGCTCCGGGTGTCCCGGACCATATTTCCCTCTGGGACCTTTTGCTCATTATCCGTAAAAGCTTCGACCAGTACATCAACCTCCGCCCTATTAAGCTCCTGGAGGGTGCACCATGCCCGTTGACAGGTGTAAAAAAAGAAGATGTGGATATGATCGTGGTGCGTGAAAACAGCGAAGGAGAATATGCAGGCTCAGGAAGCTGGCTATATAAGGGCAAGCCTCATGAAGTCGTCATTCAAAATGCCGTTTTTTCGAGAGTAGGCTGTGAACGTGTCATCAGATACGCTTATGAACTGGCACGAAAAGAGAAAAAGACTCTCACCAATGTAAGCAAAGCGAACGCCCTTAACTACAGCATGGTGTTCTGGGATGAAGTCTTCAATGAAATAGGAAGAGAATATCCTGATGTGAAGACCTATTCGCTGCTTGTTGATGCGGCAAGCATGTTTTTCGTAAAACAGCCACAAAGATTCCAGATCGTTGTCACTTCAAACCTCTTTGGTGATATCCTCACTGACCTTGGTGCGGCTATTGCCGGTGGTATGGGGCTGGCTGCAGGTGCCAACATTAATCCGGAACGCAATTTCCCATCCATGTTTGAGCCCATACACGGTTCTGCACCGGATATCGCAGGTAAAAGCATAGCGAATCCTCTGGCATCGATATGGTCTGCCAGTCAGATGCTTGACTTTTTTGGTCATGAGGACTGGGGAAAGCTCCTCATCGATGTTATCGAGCAGGTTCTTACCGAAGGAAAGATACTCACCCCGGACCTTGGCGGAAACTCCAGCACCATTGAAGTTGGAGATGCTGCAGTGGCTAAGCTCAGCGCTGCATTTGAGAAAACAAGAAGGCGCTCTACCCAGCTGTAATCAGGCTATTAGTGAAAGTGACGCTGCAATTACTGCTTGATGTTTCTTTTGTATGAGTCTGCTGAGCATGGTCAATGGCCTGGTGAGGTGGACAAAAAGGAGGAGCTATCCTATTCCAGGAATAGCTCCCCTTTATTGTCCAAAGAATCAGCTGATCTTAATTGCTTTCATTATGCCTTTGCCATAAGCCTCACGTACCTTGAAAATGTCCTCATCGATCCGGATATTATCCTCGTAATGTTGCCTATACCGAATTGCCTGAGCATCTCAGTCTTGCTGTTTACCACAAGGTTCACGTATAGGTTTGTGACCATCAGCTCATAGTAGTATCGCCTGAGGGTCATATTGGATGGCCTTATGGTCACCTGTCCGAAGGACCATTTGTCATACTCTTCAGCTGAATGAAGCAGCCTGTCCTTGTACTTCCCGTACATGGGAAGGTTCGGGAATGGTGTAAGCGGGTTGATCGAGCTTGTCTGCGGTTTAAGAAGGCCAATGTATTTCCTGAACTTCCGAAAATCATCAGCCGACCAGTCAGGATGCGCCATGAAGGATGCCCATACGTCGATCCCGATATCCTTCAGTACTTTTGCAGCCTTAAGGTTGTCAGATGTATCAGACTTCTTCCTGTAGATATCCAGTTCCTCATCGCTGAAGGTCTCATAGCCGACAAGGACCGCCTTCAGTCCATTTTCCTTGAATTCCCTGACCAGCGGCTCGAAGTCCAGGATCCCCTTGACTGAAGCATAGACTATGAAGTTCTTCCTTAACCCAAGCTCCCTTACGAGGTCAAGGAAGGTCCTTATCTTAAGCTCGCTCGCAAAGAAGTCGTTGTCCATGAGCATTATGGTATTCTCTTCTATTGACATGAGGTCCTTTCTAGTTATTTCAAGGTCCAGGAGTTCTTCCTTGTAGCCTTCGATCCTCCACCTGAGGCAGAAATCGCAGGCCTTCTCGCAGCCTATCCCATATTCCATTATGGCCGCTGGCCTGTACCCGAAATAGGAGTATTCGCTACGGTACTTTTTAGTGGACTGCCTGTCCGGGAGAAAATATCCGTTCCTGCCCTTCGGGCCATGGGACTTGTAATCATCGTTTCTTGCACGCACACCCGGGAGTGCTGGTATCCCAGCACCTCTTCCGAGCTCCCTAAAAAAGGTCTTTATATTCTCTCCGTCAACAAATTCGAAGATATAGTCTACTGACTCGTCTGCAAATGACATTGGAGAGAGGTACGCCTGAGTGCCCCCTGCAAGGGTCACGATGTCAGCATTTACTGCCTTCACCTCACGGCAAAGGGAGATGACAACATCCACATCTATACAGAGGCTGGTTATACCAACAGCACCCGGCTTATATTGCATAACCTTTTCCTTAAGGCTGCCCTTCTCAACCATCATGTCGAATATCTCCACATCATGTTCTTCTTTAAGCAATCCGTATATCATCTCAAGCCCTATTGGCTCGGAGAACATGAAGTCGCTGACTGTTATCGCCTGCTTCGGCCTTGGCGGTCTTGCAAGAAGTATCCTCATATAGTCTCCTTAGAATATATTGGGTGTAATCCCCTGGCTTATCTGGTACCTGTAATAAAGGTTCACGATCGTGTAGAAAAGGTATTTCCCAGGCTTTTTTAGGAATTCCTTCCTGAGTAAGTTCCTTTTGAAAATTGAGCGTTTGGTGAATAGTGACCTGTAAAGGTCCCAATAGGCTTTCGTAAGCTCGTCAGGCGTCATGTTCGGGTGTGAATATACTGCCTCCGTTCCATCGAAGGAATAAATGTCCTCCTTCACGAGCCTTCCCTGCCTCTCAATGTCCTTGAAGAACCTTGTTCCGGGTATCGGTGTAAGTATGTAGAACCTGGGTACGGAGATCTTGTTGTCCTCGATGAAAGCTTTGGTAGCCCTTATGGATTCAAGGGTGTCTGCCTCTCCTCCCACAACCATCTCAGTGGACACATCTATACCGTGGTCCTGTATGTTCCTTATCAGTCTCGGATAATCCTCAGGCTTCGCCCAGGACTTGTCCATTGCCTTCAGGCTTTCCTTCGTTATGCTCTCAAGCCCGAAGGAAAGTGTGGTGCAACCGCTTTCCTTTAGGTCCTTCAGAAGCTTGTCCTCGCTTCCTATCCTTATGTCGCACTGGCTCATCCATTCCATGCCAATGGCTTTTATCTCAGCAAGCAGCTTTCCAAGGTAAACCCGGTCAGCAAAAATGTTGTCGTCAAGCAGAAGGAACTTCCTGTATCCAAGCTCCTTGACCTGACTTATGTCCCTCATGACCTCCTCAACGCTCTTCCTAATGTATGTACCCTCATAAAGGCAGGCGACTGAGCAGAAGCTGCAGCTGTGGGGGCAGCCCCTTCCTGCCTGGACAGGCAGGAAATCCCCAAGTTTCTTATCAAGGATCAGGTCGAACCTTGGAGGAGGCGTTGTGAACCATCCCCTTTTCAGCCTGTTCTCGTAGAGTGGCTTAAGCTCACCTTTCTCAAAGTCACTTATGAGCTCGCTCCAGACAAGCTCTGCATCACCGACGACCACCGCATCGCAGTATTTTTTCGCCTCCTCAGCCATGAGGCTCGCCATATAACCCCCAAGGACCACTGTCTTTCCGCGTCTCCTGAATTCTTCTGCAATGTCAATGGACCTTATCACCCCATGTCCCATTGAGCTGATGCCTATGAGCTCAGCATCCGTATCGAATGGTATGTCCTCAAGTATCTCGAGTATGATCTCCACCTCATGCTCCGGAGGTGTCAGTGCCGCAAGGAGCGGAAGGGCAAGTCCCACGAAATAGAGCTTCTTCTTCTTTATCGGTTTCCTGCTCCTGTCATAGGGGCTTGGCTGTATGAGAAGTATCTTCATTTCCCTCTCACCACCTTTCCAAGGTATTGCATCGTCACCCTGTTGCTCCCTGCAAGCATCCTAAGATTCATTCCAATCCCATATCTCCTTATCAGTGCAATCAGATTTTTAGGCCTCATCACTATCCTGTAGTAGGCCTTAACTATTTGCAGGTAGAAAGCCCTCGTCCCCATATGCTCTGGTTTAAGCACCACATGAGCCATGTCCCACATCTCGTAGCGTTCTCTCGGATAAAGGAGCCTATCTTCATAATCCTTGAAAATTGAGGTACCTGGCAGCGGAGTAAGTGGCTGAAGGTTAACGAACCTGATCCCAAGTCCCCTTACCCAGGAGGTCAGGTCAGAAAAATCCTTCTTCGAGAAATCAAGCGGTATGATAAGCGTCGCATAAAGCTCTATCCCAAGCTCGTTCAGCACGCTGACCGCCCTTTCATTGATGTCTAAGTCAGTACCCTTCTTGTAAGAATCTAGGTCCGCTTCCCTTATGGACTCAAGTCCGACGATGACAGCCTGTAGCCCCTGGTCCCTGAACTCCCTAAGCAAGTCCTTGTTTTCAGAAACAAAATCAGCCCTGCCGTAGACGAGGAATTTCTTATCTATTCCCCTCTCCTTTAGAAGCCTTAAAAACTCCCTTATGCGTATCCTGCTGAAAAGGAAGTCGTCATCTACTATGTATATCTCCTTTTCCTCAATTGCTTCAAGCTCATCAATGACATCCTTAAGATCACGGGTAAAGTACTTGCCTCCCGTTATCTCCTTGCAAAAGCAGAAGCTGCAGTTGTAGGGACAGCCGTATGAAGTCTTTATCAGTGCACATGGCCTGTGGAACATATAGTAGTAGGACTGCCTGTATTTTCTTACAGCTTCCCTGTCAGGATGCCTGTAAATGAACGAGAGTTTCTTTTCGTCAGAAGCTTCAAGCCTTTGCCTGATTTCAGCAGCAGACCTGCCTTCAAGGATCCCTTCAAGTGTCATGTTGAAGCCATCAATGCCGTTACTTGAATATACGAAGTCAATTGAGGGATCGGTAAAGTCCGCAGGCACAACCTCTGCATGCACACCTCCCACTCCGGTAAGTGTAACGGGAAATAGCCTCTTCACTTCAGCGCACATGGCCTTTATGGTCCCGACGTGGGTTATGTAGCCAGTGAATACTACAAGTTCAGGCTTCTTTCGATTAAGGATGCTTATGAATGAGTCGTTCTCCAGGATCATGTCGCATATCTCAAGGCTCACCCTGTTCCTGATGCCATCTGGTACATTCGAAACAAGGTATTCAAGTTCAAGAGGCTCGCACACCATGACATGCTGAAGGCCTATCGTTTCCCTGTCAGGCTTTGGTCTTACAAGAAGCACGTTCATCAGCATCTCTCCCTGTTGTCTGTCTTTATTGAAAGGGTGTATACAGCTATCCTTGGCATGTAGAAGGCACGCTTTATCACCTTCATGTTTATCACATTGAAGTCAGATTTGACCATTTCCCTGAATTCTCTGTCTGAAGGATAATATGCTTTTCCGGTAGTAAGCTTAACTCCTGAAAGCATTATCCTGTCAAATAAGCTGTCCCCGCTTGCAAATCCTATAAGAAGCCTACCCTTCATGGTCATCATCCTGCTTAGCTTGTGGAGCACAGCTTTCGGATCATGGTAGTATGGAAGGGAATGCGTGCAGGTTATGATGTCAAACCTGCCATCAAGTCTGTCAATATCCATGGCATCAAGAAGCTCATGGCAGGCACCGCTATTCCTCTTCCTTGAGACCTCAAGCATCTTTTCTGAAAAATCCACTCCTGTAAGCTTAAGATCAGGATACCTTTTCCCTATCTCATGAAGGAGTTCTCCAGGTCCGCAGCCAAGGTCAAGAAGGCTGGTCCTTCCCTTCCGAACTTCACGAAGCTCCTCAAGTATGTATTCCCTTGTAGGTCCCAGGCTGTGCTTCTGCACCCAGAGCCTGTCGTACCTGTCCGCCCAGAAGTCCCATATTTTAGCTGACATCCGTTTCTCCTTGCTATAAATATTCGTTCAGTCATTTGTCTCCGTCATTGTCATTTTCCTGCCTGTCTTCTTTCCCATGAGGCTTTGCCTTATGAAAGATCGGATCCTTCCTGATTTTAGAAGTCCAATATGCAGCCAAATAAACATCATGTAGAATACCGGTGCAGGTAGTTTTGGCTTTATCACAAGATGCAGGAAATCAAACCTTTCAGGATCATCCGTAATCAGCCTGTCTTTCATCTCCTCGTATCCATTAGTTCCCTTTATTGGAGTAATAATTGAAACTGTATAAGTATCTATTTGGTTTTCCCTTAGAAACCGCGCAAGTCTCATGAAGTCAGAAATGCTGTAGTCAGGGCTTACCATGAATAGGGCTGTAAGGTCAATGCCGCATTCCCTAAGGGTCCTGACGCAATCAGGATAATCCAGGGCATCAGTCTGCTTGTTATAGGCAGCGAGCTCAGAATTGTCAGTCGCCTCGAAGCCTACAATGACTTCACTAAGCCCGCATTCCTTGAGCTTACAGAAAAGGTCCCTGTTATTAAGGATAAAATCCGCCCTGAGGTATGCAATGAGGTTAGGCTTAAGGACTCTTCCTTCAGCGGCTTCAATGAACTCCATGGCATCCTTCCTTGATGAAAGGAATATATCATCTACTATCCAGATGTGGTCGGAATCTATAGCAGATGCCTCATCAAGCATGGCGCCATAGCTACCCTTTATGTGTATCCCATCGTTTATAAGCCTGCAGTAGCAGAAATCACACTTATACGGGCAACCTGTCCTGCCCTTGACGAGAGCAACCCTTCCCTTGTCAAGGTATCTCGTCAGGCCAATTACAGCATCGGTAAGTGACCTGTCAGGCCTGATAGGGGACATTTTCTTTACCGGCCTTTCTTGTCCTATGATCCATCGTCCATCTTTCTGCATATCAAAGCCTGATGGTGTGAGTTCTTTGAGATTTCCGCCTATGAACCTCAGGATATCCATGAACAGCAAAAGGTCGGGGCTGTGGACCACAAAATCCACATGTGGCGAATGAAAGTCCCGGCTGTTTCTCTCAACATGTGTGCCTCCAATGATTACTGAAACCTTTGGAAACCTTGCCTTGTAGCTCCTTGCATCTTCAATTATCCTTCTCTCGGCGGTATTGTAGCCAGTGAGGACGACGATATCAGGAACAGTGTCCGGTTCATTTAGCCCGAAAAGGTCATCGACGATATAAGCCTCGGCTCCTGCCTCCTCAGCCGCTGCTTTTAGATATGCAAGTTCAAGAGGCTCGACCTTTACAGGGTCGAGTACGGAAAAGGTTGTCCTAGCCCTTGCCTTCTTTAGAAATACCTTCATAAGTCCTCCAGTTTGGAAAAAGAGTCTTATCACTCATCAGGCTTCAACTGCGAAACACCCTGTGGTGAGCCTTATATCTCCTGTATGAGAATCTAGCAGCAACAGGACGGATCAATGAATTTAACAAAGGATTACTGTGGTGCACAAAAAGATGTTTTATCACTTCAGTGCAGCCGAGCCGAAGCTTTGCAGCCTCCGAGGTCTGACCCATGTCGATACTTTTGCAGCCATCTTCGATGCCCTTCCTTATGACATATATCAGAAGGTTGTGGTAAAGGGCTTCCTCCCTATTGAATCCGCAGAACATGAAGGTCAGGGTGTCTCCAGAGCCTTTCAGCACAAGCACTGCGACGAGCCTTCCATCAACACCCCTGACTTCAACGATCTCGCATTCATAGCTTCTGAAGAACTCAACCGGCAATGTTTCCAGAGGATATTCAGACCGTTCCACGACACTCCTGTAAAGTTTATGGTGCTCTGCAGTGAAGCTTGTATTCTCAATCCTTCTAAATACAAGTCCCTTACCTTCTTCAAGGACTCCAAGTACATTTCTCCTGTATGATGACCTCATTGCCATGAGGTATTCGTCAAAATCCCTGAACCTATTGATGAATATAAAGTTCGACAGTGTCAGGGAGCCTCCATAGAGGCTATAGTCGGTATTAAGTACGACAGCCAAGCCTTTCAGCTCTTTTATCACTTCAAGTGCAGCTTTTCTTCCTGAGGCCTCATCTTGAGCTATTATCCCGCTCCTGCCAAGTGATATGGGAAGTCCTATGATCCTTACATCAGCCTTCATTGACCTTTTCATGAAGGTAAGAAGGTTAAGCTTCAGCCTGTAGGTCACTATTACCACATCATCATCTACGTAATATTCCTGTCCGCAGGGATTTGTCTTTTCAAGCACCTCAAGGAGATTTACTGTATCTTCATTCTTCTCAAGAAGATTCTTAAGCCTGAGCTTGGTTTCATCAGGCTTATCTCCAATCCAGTCAGTAAGCTCCCTTATCCTTCTGAAGCTCCTCATGGATTAACATCCTTTATGAATGCCTTGTATCTCTTGTATACTGAATCCGTCATCTTTACTCCAAGCATCCTTGAATTGTCATTTGATTCAAGGATCCAGCCTGATTCGAAGGTATCGTATTTTCCTCTGCAGATCTCAAAGACCCTGTTAAGTAGGGCCAATACCGCCCCATGGCGCTGCTCCGAAGGTATCACGCCCATCTCGACAATCTTGACAGTACTGATCCTATTTCCAAAAAACCGATTCTTGATCACAGTCCCTAAGCCAAGGGTCTCGTCAGATCTCATTAGCTCGTTGAAATCCGGGTACCACAGCATGAAGCCGACAGGCTCGTCACCTTTGTATGCAAAGAGCAGGTTCTCGGGTTTAAGAAGCGGCCTAAAGTCCCTGAACAGCTCAAGGTCCTCCTCAGCTTTCCTTGGGTAATAGAATAAATGCTCCTTGAATGCGTCATTGTTCACATTGGTATAAACTTCAGCATCCCTTTCAAGGTTCCTGTAGTCAAGGCTCCTAATTGTATATCTCCTCTTAAGCCTTTCTGTTATCCTCGGGTCAAGTATCTCTTCAAGCTCATTCAGGTCCTTCCTGAAGCTCACCATATCAATAGTCTTGAAGCCGCTTTCCTCAAAAAGTTCATTATAGAATGGCGGATTGTGCATGGTCCCGAAGCCCTGTCTTTCTTCATAGCCGCTTGCGAGGAACCCAAGTCCATAGTTGACATGCACGTTAAGTGAGCCTGTAACCTTACTTGCGCCCTTCTCATTGGCAAGCTCCTCAGCCCTTGAAAGTATAAGGGAAAATGCCTCGGTATTCTTTTCCTTTGCCTCGAAGAATGCGACCTGAAGATAGTCCTTCATCCTCTCAACCTGAGCCAGCACCGCAATCATAAGTATCTCGCCGTTTTCCTCGACCATTACAGGCTCAAGGTAAGAAGACCTGCACATTACGCTTTTGCCGTAGAGGAGGGACTTCAATAGACCTGACATCGAATTCCTCTTCAAAGGATCGCTCAGGTACCTTTCCTCGTAGAATCGTATGAACTTTTTTAGACCTTCCCTGTCTGCCTCAACCAGTCTCATAATTTCTCCACTTCGCATGAATATTCAGTCCATTCAATTATACCGTCAGAAACTGCAATATGGTAGCAAATTGGAGTCAGATGACAGATGAAGACAGACAAAGCCCCTGAGGTTATCTAAAACCTCAGGGGCTAAAACTTTAATATTCTTACGAAACATCTATTCTCATATGTCCATTTATGCTTCATATCCACTCAGCTTTATTGTCTCTTATAAAAGACAAATCGGTGTATTTTGCATAGTTTGTCTCTTATGAAAGACATTTTAAGTCACTTGTATTGCTCTGGCATGACAGCAAAATGATTAGCAGAACCTAAGTGAATAAGAAAATGATTCAATCAATCCAATGTTCAGCTTTCTTTCTTAGTAAGTATTGCTGTTACCATACATCGCCTCAAGGGATTTTAGGTATGCCCTGCGATGCTGATTAATATTTGCAGTGCGTTACCGGAACATTACTTAGCCGCTCCGCTATTCAAATACCTTTGCCACACTCTTCAGATGCCTAGTGATCTCGATATGCTGAGGGCAGTTTTCCTCGCACTGCCTGCAGTCAATGCACGCTGAGGCTTTTCCATATGTCTTGGTGTAGTTCATATAGTATACCCTCTGGATCGAGAAGCCCTTGTTTATAGCCTGCTGTTCTGCGTTGTATAGTGCGAAATACTTGGGGATAGCAATATTCATTGGACATCCCGCAACGCAGTACTCGCAGGCTGTGCAGGGTATTGCAATCGCCCCGTTGATAATACTGACTGCCTTCTGAACGATTTCTGACTCTTCTTCGCTAAAGGGTACGAAGTCCTTCATATAACCAGTGTTGTCTGCGAGCTGCAGAATATTGGACATACCGCTCAGCACCATGAATACATTTGGAAGGCTCGCAGCATACCTTATCGCCCATGAAGGAACTGACTGACTGCTGTGACCTTTGAAGAGCAGTTCAGCCTCCTTAGGTACCTGGGCAAGTGTGCCACCCTTTATCGGTTCCATGACAATGACTGGCTTGCCATGCTTTTTTGCCACTTCGTAGCATTTGCCTGACTGGATGCTTTCATTATCCCAATCCAGGTAGTTTATCTGAAGCTGCACAAAATCAACCTCAGGATGGGCAGTTAGTATCTCATCTAGAAGGTCTGCCGTGTCATGGAATGAGAAGCCGATCTTCCTTACCTTGCCTTCAGCCTTTTTTCCTGCAACAAATGAGAACGTATCGAATCTCTCAGCAATCTCATAATGTGCGACGCCAAGGTTATGGAGGAGGTAATAATCGAAATACTCCAACCCAGTCTTCTCAAGCTGCTCATTGAATATCCTTTCCATGTCCTCTGACTTCTTCAGCGTCACAACCGGAAGCTTATTAGCCACAGTAAAGGAATCCCTGCTGTGCCTCTTGACGAGAGCCTCCCTCAGTGCGATTTCGCTCTTGAAGCTGTGGTACATGTATGCAGTGTCAAAGTAGGTGAAGCCCTGCTCGATGAAGGAATCCACCATGCTGTTAAGCTGTTCGTAGTCTATTTTTGAGTTGTCTTCCTTATCGAGAACAGGAAGCCTCATGAATCCGAATCCAAGTTTTTTCTGCGTCACTTTATTACCCCTTCTCATAAGCTATTATTCTTTAATTTTACTCCCCTATTACTTTACCATCCTGAGCAACCTTACAGTCAAGCAACTTCTCTTATATTGTCAGAAACCTTGTCAATCTTACTTTCATATACCTATGACCATTTGCTATGTACATTAGTACCTTATAATCTGGAGTTGACTCCAGGTCAAGGAGATCCAATATTTGAAAAGATGGCTCCTGTCAAAAGCTCATGAAGATGGTTGCTTTGGGACGCGGACAATTGAAAGGACAGACATCTTTCTTGATGTCCGTCCATTAGATAATCTATGTTTAGCTTTCACTCCCTATTTCATAAGCTGACTGAGATCACTTCCAATACTAAGGGTTTCGATGAGTGACTTCATCTGTTTCTCATACTCCACAAAAAATGCCAGCCTGACCTTTGAATATGACTCAAGCTCCCGGTATAAGCCATATGTTACCATACCTGGCTCCCGCCCGATTACCTCCATAACCATCATAAGAGAGCAGGTCCTGATGACATCCTTCATGAGCCCCTTAGTTTCATCATCCTCAACTTTTGCTTCATTTACCTTGAATATGAAGGATATGAGCTTTTGAAGCCTTCCGTCGAAATCATCGCTTTTCTCACCCATGTTGAATATGGTCTGATGACCTTCTCTTCTGTCCGACTCAGCATCCTGCAGATCATCAAGAAGCTGTAGGAATGCCCCGTACCCGAATGCGAACCTCATCTCTTCCTCATCAAGCTGCCCCTTAACAAGAAAAGCATCAGCAAGTACAGAGGTTCCCCCTTTGAACAGGCTTATTGGTATTATCTCAGAGGATGTCATTACTTCTCGCTCATCTTGCTTCATGCTTTCAATCTGTGCATTCTGAATAAGACCAATGCTCTCATATACCGAAGGAAATAAGTCTCTTGAAAACTCAGTCCCTATCTTTTCAATCAGCTCGAAGACCCTGCTTTCATGTGGGTCAAAGGATTCAAGTAGCTCACCCCTGATCACTCTCGTAAGCCTTCCATTGAACATTGCCTTATCTTCACGGCTTACCTCTGTGCTGTCCAGAAAGTTATCAGTGTATGGATATAGCATGCTGTAGGCGTACACCGATGGAGTCATCC
Source organism: Clostridiaceae bacterium UBA6085 (assembly GCA_002428605.1). GTDB lineage: Bacteria > Bacillota > Clostridia > Clostridiales > Clostridiaceae > Youngiibacter. The sequence continues at coordinate 32,685 of DIXH01000088.1, read as the reverse complement.
TGAGAGGGATGCCCCAAAATAGCTGGAGGCTGTTCATTATCCATACGTTCCTCATGGCCTGGAATATTTCCAGTGGCTTAAGGTCGCTGTCTTCAAGCTTCACCTCATCAAGAAAATCCTCTGCTGATTCCATATATCCCTTCTCAAGGAAGAACCCCAGAAAAGGCTTGTCAAAAAAAAGCTTCCTGTTATCAAGCTCAAGTATGTAAGAGGTGATGGCCTTCTTCAGCTCCTTGGTCTCAGAAGCTGTAAGGCTTTCTGGGTCCTTGCCGCAAAAAGGCTCAAGCTCATGCACAAGCCGTTCAGAAATCTTCTTTATCTCCCTTTCATTCTTAAGTTTCTCAAAAATATGGACTTTACGGAATCCCTTGAAGTCCGGTTCTCCACATTTCTCATATGTTTCTGAAGCATGGCTGACAAGCCACTCTATGGGTATGCTGTTCTCTTTGACCATAATCATTGTCGTATGCCCTTCCTTCGCGCAAATAGAACCCACTAAGGCTATCCTACGCTACGAAGATTAAAATCCAGTAAAAAAGCGATAGTTTAATCTATCGCCTTGGTTACTATGGTATTCCAACTGTCATAATTCAGCGGCTCTATCACCAAATGTCATTCAGGCAAAGAACAGATGTCTTCGATTTTCGCCACTCCTTATACTTCAAGTTTATCCCACTTAAGTTCACCAGTCTCAATCGCCTGGTCATATCGTTCAATCTTATAGTTAAGTCTTTCCAGAGTGTTGTCTATTGCTTCCTTCTGCGAAAGCAGTACCTTCCGCTGCTCCATCAGGAGCTCCCTACGTGCAGGTATCGTTGTGTCTCCTTCCTGTGTCAGCTTCAGGTATTCGATCATCACTTCAACAGGCAGACCTGCACTCCTCATGCATTTGGCTAGCTCAACCCACCTGCAGTCCTCTTCCGTATAGTCCCTTATGCCGCTCTGTGTGCGCGTGACATGCGGAATCATCCCAACCCTTTCATAGTACCTCAGAGTATCCTGTGTCAGACCATATTTTTCGCTTACTTCTGAAATGTTCATTTTAGCCTCCTTTATGATACTTTGTATAGCTATGATGACATGTTCACCCGATATTATCTCATAACTTCATCCAGCCATTTTCTAATATCTTTTCCTGAACCTGCTACTCCTGTCCCGTGAATTGCCAGTCCCTTAGTTACTTTGGACTTCGGACAGAGTCTCGCAATATCCTTCAAACTGTGTCCCAGTCCACTACCCTCGTGGGTACAGTATGGAACTATTGTCTTTCCGGAAAAGTCATAGGATTCAAGAAAAGTGAACATAGCCATTGGCATCGTGCTCCACCAGTTAGGATAGCCCAGGATAATCGTATCATATTCATCCATATTATTTATCTTAGCAGTAAGCTCCGGACGAGCATTTTTTCTCAGCTCGTCCTTAGCTACCTCGGTAGTCTCCGTGTAATCTGCAGGATACTCTTTTACCGTGCCGATCTCAAACAGGTCTCCGCCTCTTATTTCCTTTATAAGGTTTGCAGCGACTTCAGTGTTTCCAACCTTCAGATTTCTTATAGATCCGCTGACGTAGTTCTGCCCCTTTCTAGAATAAAACGCTATCAATGTCTTTCCCATGATTATCATCCCTTCGTTTCACAATAAATCCTGTTTGGTGATGAAGAACAGCCGCTTTTATCTATTCCTCCATATTATATTTTATCGTTAACCCTTCGCAGATTCGTAGAAATCTGTAATCGTGTATGATTTGAGGTTTACCAGGATTTTGGTAGTAGTACAATATTAACATAATCCCTGGAGTACACTCCAAGTCAATAGGTAACAATATAAAAGTTACGGAACGTTAATCCAAGCCAGAGAATTACGTTTCACATTAAGACTCATTGAGAAATGAATAAAGCTGGTCTGATTAATCGGACCAGCTTTAGCAGTCTATTTTCGAATGGATAATATTTTAGGGCCCTATGTTACTTTCCGTAACCTGTAAAATTCTGAAGTTTGGCTGCATTCTCAGGATCAGCCTTCATCGCGCTCTCCCAACCCTTCTCGTATGCCTTCTTATAGAAGTCATCTGCTATTGCTCCAGTCAGGACAAGTTCCTTCATCCCGTCCGCAGTCAGTATCTTGTTTTCTTCCTTTATTGCATTAACATAGTATTCGTTCGATTCAGCTTCGATTTCCTTTCCGGCCTCCATGATAGCCTTCTGCTGGTTTTCGCTCAGCTTGCTCCATGCCTTGTCGCTCATCATTATAGCCACATCGACATTGTAGAATGCGGGCTGTATTATATAGTCCGACACTTCCTGCCATCCGAAATCCTTGACACCGACGCTTGGCCATCCATACCCCTGAATGACGTTTCTCTCAAGTGCCTGATACGCTTCACCTGGAGCCATATTTACAACTCCAGCTCCCAACGATTCAACAAATGCCTGATATGCAGGAGTGGCTCTTATTGTGAGTCCCTTGAAATCATCGATTGACTTGATTTCCTTCTTCATATAAAGGTTATATGTAAGTCCATTTGTAGTTGCTCCGATATAATGGCTTTTGATTTTGCTCTTGTATAGCTCGTTTACAAAATCAAACCCACCGTTTGCTCTCATCTTTTCTGCGTCAGTAAGTTTCATAGCTTCCATCACAGGAACGTATGATACATTGTATGTATGGGATGTCCAAGCAATATCTATTACTCCTGTACGAAGGGCCTCAACTAGCTGATATGTTGGAATTGTCTCAGGACCGCCACCCCAAACTATTTTTACTGTACCGTTGGATTTCTCTTCTACTTTTTTTACAAAGTCCTCCATATTGAATAGGAGACTATTACCTTCAGCCCATGCTGAAGTAACAGACAAAGTCACTTCCTTTTCCACTGTTGTTGAACTTGGAACAGGTGCTTCCTTTTTTCCACAGCCTATAAATGTAACACCCATTGCGATAATTGATAGGGCTATTAGACTTTTTTTGAATAACATTTCGTATCCCCCTAATATTTTTCTATTTTTGAATCATGTTACTGCAAATTTGGAAGCCATGTAATTAGTGGAGGAATTAGAGCCAGTAAAACCAATACCAGAATATCCATATAAAGGAAAGGAACTGCACCGCTATAAATATCTCCCATCGTGACCTCTGGTGGTGATACTCCCTTCATTGTAAACAAAGCCAATCCTACTGGAGGTGTCAATTGTCCTATCTGCAAGCAAATCAGATAAAGTACAGCAAACCATATCGTATCAACATGCAAATTTAGCACTACTGGCATCATTATTGGGAGGGTAATCATCATTATTGCAGTCTGTTCCATAAAGAATCCCAATGCAATAATGATTGCTAGCATTATTACGATTATTATTGTCTTTGAGCTTGACATAGCCATAATCGCTATAACTGCATCTCTGCTTGCTCCTGTCATAGCAAGAATCTGGCTAAACCCTGCAGAACCTGCGATTATAATCAGGATCATTGCAGTTACCCTCAATGAATCTACCAGAGTCTTATAGACCAGCTTCCATGAGAACTTCTTGTAAAATATAGTTAGGATATATGAGCCCAGCGCACCCAGAGCTGCTGCTTCAGTTGGTGTACCTACCCCAGTGAAAATTATACCCATTACCATCAGGAATATGAATATCAGCGGTACAATGTCCTTGAGTGCTCCAAGCAGCTTGTCTTTCAATGAACTCTCTTCAAAATCGAATGATGGAGCATACTCTGGCTTCAAAGTACAAACAACCATCGTGTACAGGATGTAAAACACCATCAACAATATTCCCGGGATTATTGCACCAATAAGAATCTTTCCCACGGATATTCCAGCTATGCTACCCAAAAGGACAGCTAAGGCACTTGGGGGGATTACCATCGCTAGAGCACCTGAAGCCATTATTGAACCTGCAATCAGCTTCTTGGAATAACCTCGTTTCATCATCTCAGGCAACATAAGCGATCCGAACATTGCAGTATTTGCTACAACTGATCCAGAAAGTGCTGCAAAAACACCCCCACCAAGCAGTGTAATTATAGCCAGCCTTCCAGGGACCTTTTTAACAAACTTGGATAACGAATCAAGTGTTCTTGAAACAAGACCTGATTGATAAAAAACTTCACCCATTATCATAAAGAATGGTATAGGGGTTAAAGAGAATTGTGCAACTTGATCATACATTCCCAACACTAGCTGGCGCACTCCAAATTCTCCCTGCATTGCAAACATAACTACAGTAGATACAACCATGAATGTAAATGCTATTGGTAGTCCTGTGAACATTATTACCAATAATGCCAGGAAGATTAAACTCAATACTAAGTACCACTCCACGTGATTCACCCCAATCAATTATTTATAATCATCTAACTTCCTTCAGCTGTTTATAGTCTTCTAATAAGTTCCTAACAAATTGGATTGTTAGGAAGAACATACCTATGGGTATCACCATTGTAAGAATGAACTGTGGTGTTCCCATGGAGTCCATAACTTTTACCTTGAATAGATAATTGTCTTTGACGACAAGGCTTCCATAATAGAAAATTATACCTGATATCATCGCTCCAACAAGATTCACTCCAATTCCCATGATACTATTACCCTTCTTGGGCATCATATTTGTTATCATATCAATGTAAATGTGTCCTCTTGCCTTTAGTATCTGAGGTGCAGAAAGAAAAGTTATATATATCAGACTGTAGGTTGAGTATTCAACTAAACTCGTAATAGGTTTATTGAAAAGAAATCTTGAAAAAGTTGAGTAACAAATTCCGATTAGCAAAAAACCTAATGCAAGAGCAGCAATCCCTGATAAAACAGCCATGCAAGTATCAATAATTCTGTTGATTGTTCTCATCTCATATCCCCCAATATTTGAAATCTTACTTTTCCTTTATCATCTGTTCATATACTAATTTATTGCATTATCAGATTCAACCCATTGAATTACACAGTATCTTAAGGTTTTCCCACTTTTTATCGACATATTCTTGAATTTCACTTATCTGTTCCTCAGACACATGCTTATACTTCTTCATTGATGAGAGGTAGTCCTTAAGCGGAATCGGATTCTTCACGTCGATATTTAACTTGAATTTACCATTTTCCACTTCGTAAATCGGCATGAATCTCGATTGTACACCTTTCCTCGCTATTTCTATACTCCTATCCGATTCATAACCCCACCCGGTTGCGCAGCTGTTGTAGATGTGGATATACACTAATCCGCTTTTTATTGTCTTTGCCTTTTCAAGCTTCCTGATTAGATCTGGCATATACGCTGGTGAAGCAGTCGCCATATAAGGAATGTCGTGCATTGCCATTATCATCGGCATATCCTTCTTGTTTGACTTTTTGCCCTTTCCTTCAGTTCCTACTGGTGTTGTTGTTGTCCATGAACCCAGTGAAGTTGAACTGCTTCTCTGGAATCCTGTATTCATGTATCCTTCATTGTCATAGCAGATGTAGATTATATTGTCGCCTCTTTCAGCTGCTCCAGATAGTGCCTGAAATCCAGCATCCATAGATGCGCCATCGCCTGCAAACGCTACAACATTGACATCTCGGCCAATTCTTTCATAATACTTCTTTATACCAGTAAGCATCGATGCGGTGTTGTCAAGTAGTGGAAAGAACACAGGTATCTTCATACCGGTCTTGTCGGCCCAGCCGACGCTTTGTACGCCGCCCATGCAGCCTGGAGGTATCGCAAGAATAGTGTTTGGTCCCATAACCTGCAATGCAGTCCTCATAGAAAGCTCAACATTGCATCCAAGACATGCGGTTATTCCAGGACCTACCATATCATCAAGTGAAAATATTTTTTCTGCTATAGTCATTATTATCTCCCCTTCTGATTTATTAGCCAGTGAGCAGCATTTTCAATTTGATTGCTTTCACCAACTGCCATTACCTTGTCCAGCGCTTCAACCATCAGCTCAGTGGTAAGGTCTTCTCCTCCCAATCCTCCTACAAATGGTACCATTGGAACAGCTTCCAAACTGCTTATTGCAGACTTTATCTCTTGATATACTATACCGGTATGCCACCCAAAACTAACGTTTCTATCAATCACACCTATTGCCTTTCTACCTTGCAGCAGTTCAATGACCTCATCCTTAGGGAATGGTCTCAGCGCTCTGATCTTTATTAATCCAGCTTTAATGCCTTTTTCTCTTGCCAGATCTACAGCAACTCGTGCTGAGCCCGTCAAGGAGCCAAGTGTTACTAAAACATATTCAGCATCATCCATTCTGTATGGCTCGACCAGCCCAAAATGGTTTCTTCCAAATTTCTCTGCGAACTCATCGTTCACTTCCTTTATGACTCGTTTTGCATTATCCATCGCCTGCATATGGAGTTCACGATAATATTGAAGATAGTTGCCTGGAGTAAGTGGATCTACTGCCATAGGTGTCAATGGATCCAGCTTTACATGTGTTGGAATATACTTCGGAAGGAAGCTGTTCACTTCTTCTTGCATAGGGACTTCTACACCTTCAGTCATATGTGAAAGATAGAATCCGTCATAACATATGTTTATAGGCAAAAGCACATCCTTGTTCTCGGCTATTTTAAATGCTTGGATAGTCATGTCTAAAATTTCCTGATTATCCTCTACGTATATCTGTATCCAGCCTGCATCTCTGATTGTCAATGAATCCTGCGGTCCTCCCCAAACAGATTGTGGAGATATCATTTCCCTATTCACTATATTCATTACAATAGGTAGTCTCATTGTAGATACTCTGAAATATGGTTCATACATTAGGGCAAGACCCTGGGATGATGTTGCAGTGAAAGTTCTTGCTCCTGCTAATGATGCACCTGTTAATACACTCATAGCCGAATGCTCTGATTCGGGTTCAATAATAGTAGAGTCCATTACACCATCAGCAACATACTGACTGAAGTGCTGAACCAATGGGGTTTGTGGTGTAATCGGGTATGCAGCTACGATTTCTGGTTTTGCGAGAATAGCACCTATAGCTGCAGCATGATTTCCATCTAGAACGCGTATATTGCTCATAATTGCTCTCCTTTTACAAATTCAATTGCTTTAGCCGGACATTCGTGGACACAAACACCACAACCCTTGCAGTAATCAAGTTTTATGAAGAACTTACCATCAATTATCTTTACTGACTTAGTTGGGCAATACATAAGACATATCCCACACTTTTTACATTTATCCTGCTGTATGACAGGTGGATATACCTTCCAGTCACCAGTATTGATGATATTCAATTCTTTGCCTATAGCACAAATGAACTCAGTTTTTGTCATCGCCTTTTCCTCCATTTATTTCAACAATAGTTACATTGTTATATCCAAATTCAAGAGCTGCAATATTTTTCGGACCCCACACTTCCCTGGTCTTTTCACTGACCTTATCGAAACTTACCCAGTCAGTAGCCTTAACAAATGCTCCCAGGACGATAGTGTTCGGCAATAGCTTCCCAAAAATCTCCATTGATGCCTTGTTAGCGTCAATGTATGCTACTTTTGTTATATTGGGGGGTATCTTTATATCGTCGATTGACTTTGCATTTATAACCAATATTGAGTCTTCTTTCGCTCCTATAAATACATCAACACTGCCTAAAAGCGTAGGATCTATAACCATAATGCAATTTGGATTGTACACCTGATTTTTTTCTCGGATCTTCCTCTCATCAATTCTCACAAATGCACTTACAGGTCCGCCCTTCTTTTCAAATCCGAAATATGGGAAGCAAGCTCCAAATTTACCATCCATAACAGCGGCGTAGACAATAATCTCTGATGTTGTAACAGCACCTTGTCCACCTCTTCCATGAATTCTAATTTCTTTCATATGAATCACTCCTCGTATATTTAGTACCAGTTATCTAATGTCAGTTGACCTGACTTGGTTTCATAATCTTAACTGTTAGTAATCGCTTTGGTATGGTATATTATGTGGTACAACCGTTTACAATGTCCTCAAAAAAAAAGTTGACGATAATTTTTGCATAATTGGAGGTTAATATGTTCAATAGATCACTCTGGGTAGTAGAAGATAAAAAGGTTCAGGAAAAACTTATCAAATATGCCAATTGCACTCGCGTCTTCCCAGAAGGAAGCTTTATTTACCAACAGGAAGATGAACGTAAATATATGTATTTTTTGACTGATGGTAGGATACGTGTCAGCGTTTCAAGCCATGATGGCACAGAGAAGACTCTCGCAATCCATGAACCAGGCTCGTTTTTTGGTGAGACTGCTTTTTTTGACAGGTTTCCTAGCTTCACATGTGCCCAAGCTCTAAAACAATCAACAGTATTGTGCTTCGGTAATGACGAAATCACCCTCTTGATGAAAGAGCAACCTGATGTCATTTATCATATGTTTGACTCTCTTGGACGCAAAATCAGGCTCCTCGCTTTTCAGGTCGAATATTTGTCTTTCATGAATATTGAGGAACGAATGGTCGCGCTTCTTGTCACACTATTTGATTCCTTCAGTTCCGAATGCGGCAAGCTACCATCAACTTCGATGAACAAATGCAATAGCATTGGAGTCTGTCCTAATGGTCACTGCCTTAAGCTTACTATCACCGACCAGGAAATCGGAGAAATGATCGGAGCAAGGAGAGAAGCTGTAACAAAGGCTATAACGAATCTGAAGAAACAGAACCTCATCAACAAACAAAAGAGGATGCTTTGTTGCCCTGACCTGTCAGCATTGAACCAGTTCCTCACAAGGTCAACCTGATTCATTAACTCTTTAGACACATTATCACATGACCTTTTTCAGAAAACTGTGTTTTTTCACACAGTTTTCTTTTTTGTTCTATATTAAATTTACTCGTATAAAGGATAAAAATTGATACAGGGGGATAATCATGAAAAACGGAAATCTGATCCTTATCGTCAACCTGGGAAGCACATCAACGAAAATCGCCATATATAGAGACACGGAATGCATAGGTCAGGAAACTATACGACATGAGAGTGACAATCAGTTCCATGCATTCAGTGATATTTGGGACCAGTACTCATTCAGAAGAAAGATCATTGAAGATTACGTCACAACAAATGGATACAGTCTGACAGACCTTAGTCTTATTGTTTCAAGAGGTGCACCTGTAAAAGCCATGGTCAGCGGAACGTACAGAATCAATGAAGCTATGGTTCAGGATGCTAAAAGTCGAAAGTACGGAAATCACCCATGCGGTGTAGGATGCACCATAGCGTATGACCTTGCCCTCGAGTTAGGCATTCCGGCACTAACTGTTGATGCGCCTTGCATCGATGAGCTAATCCCAGAGGCACGCTATACCGGCTGGAAGGATGTTTACAGAAAGAGCTTCTATCAGGCTCTTAACCAGAAGTCCGTTGGCAGGAAGCTTGCATCAAAGCTTGGAAAAGAGTATTCGGAAATGAATGCAATCATCATCCATATGGGTGGAGGTATGTCAATAGCCGCCCACCACAAGGGAAAAGTGGAGGATGTCAACAATGGTTTGGATGGAGATGGCCCTATGGCCCCTGAAAGGGCAGGAACCTTGCCGGTTGGCGAAGTCCTTAAGGCAGCATTTTCAGGAGAATATACCTATCCTCAGCTCTACGGAATGGTAAACGGTAAGGGAGGATTATACGCGATTCTCGGTACAAAGGATGGCCGGGAGGTTGAAGGAATGATTTCCGGCGGTGACAGCTATGCAAAGGAAGTCTATGATGCAATGATCTACCAGATAGCAAAGAGCATCGGGTCTGCTGCAGTTACTCTCAGAGGTGAAGTAGATGCAATCGCCTTCACAGGTGGATTGGCATATTCCTCATATATAGTTTCTGGAATCTCGAAATGGTGTGAATTCATAGCACCAATCCATCTTTTCCCAGGCGAAAATGAAATTGAATCACTCCTGGAAGGAGCACTATTTGGGATGAATGGACATTGGCCGATACATGAATACGTATGATACAAGCAAAATAAGTTTGGGAGGTAAAATTCATGATAAGATCATTGGATGAGGTCTTGGAGAAAGTCTCGAATCTGCCGAGAAAGACAATCGCTGTGGCACAGGCGGCTGATGATGAGATTCTACAGGTAGCGCAGGCGACTATAGACAGAGGCATAGCAAACTTCATTTTCGTCGGCGACAAATTGAAGATTGAGAAAATGATTCTTGAAGGAAAATACAGGCTAGATGGTGTGGAGATAATACATGCCGATACTGATGCGGATTGCGCAGCAAAAGCTGTAGAGCTGGTCAGGAGCAATCTTGCGGACATGCCTATGAAGGGACTTCTGGCAACATCTACTTTCATAAAGGCAGTACTGGATAAGGAGAAGGGTTTGAGGTCTAACCGTTTGGTAACCCAGATGACAGTAACAGATAAGATTGACACTGAAGGTCTTTATTTCATCACCGACTGTGCAATGAACATATCACCTGATTTGAACACGAAGGTGGAGATTCTGAACAACGCAGTTTATGTAGCACGAATACTAGGATATGATGTTCCTAAGGTAGCACTCGTAACCGCACTTGAAACGGTTAATCCCGCTATGCCAGAGACCCTTGATGCAGCAATAATATCAAAAATGAACGAGCGTGGCCAAATAAAGAACTGCATAGTAGACGGACCATTCGCCCTGGACAATGCTATATCCGTTATTTCTGCTGAACACAAAGGACTCAGAAGTGAAGTGGCCGGTAAAGCTGATATCCTTTTGGTTTCAGATATCAGGATGGGAAATGTGCTTCACAAGGCGATAACCTATTTTGCAAAGAAAAGGATTGGATCAATAATCATGGGAACGACATCACCATTGGTAATGACATCCCGTTCAGACTCCATAGAAGATAAGCTTATCTCGATAGCTCTTTCAAGTTATCTGGTAAGCCAGGATATGTTCAGCAAATGATTATGTAATGCTAAAAAAAACGGACTCTCCGATGTGAATCAGAGAGTCCGTTCCCTTGCATTTATTTATGAGCCAACCTTGTCAGTGAAGCCTATGAGGTCCATCTGAAGCATGAAAATGTCGTTCGCTGTCAGATTGTTGAGGCTTCCGGCCATGAACTGGCTTTCGCCTGCTGATGTTACACAGTCCTGTCTTACATCTCCTCCTGCTATGATAGTTGGCACACCATCACCGATATGGTCTCTGGCCTCGCATGAAGTGCTGTGGTCAGCCGTGATGGTAATATAGCAGCTGTTCAGGTCAATTTTCTGAAGGATTATTCCGATTGCTGTATCTATCTTCTCAATTATCTCTTTTTTTACAATTGGAATGTTGTCGTGTCCCGCAAGGTCTGTCCCCTTTACATGCATGACTACCCAGTCGTAATTCTGTTCATTTAAAAGCCCGACTGTAAGCAACGCCTTCCCTGTAAGATTGGTGTCAAAGCTTCCGGTAAATGATTCATCAGTATAGTAGTCCATTCCCGCAAGTTCGGCTATTCCGCCTACAGTTGCATCACCTGACACACATGCTGCCCTGAGGCCATAAAGTTCCTTGAGTGTAGGCATATACCTGTCAAGCCCGGCTCCTCTTGTGATTATGGTATTGGCTGAATGCAGGCCTGCTTCATCCCGTGCCTTGTTTACAGGATGTTCACTCAGGATGTTGTAGGAGCGCTGAGTGAATTCCCATAGGTTGTTTGCAGTCCTTTCAGCACTCCTTGATTCATCAATAAGAAAACGGATATTCATCAATGAGGTAAAGAATGAGGTATTTCTCGTAACAAACCCAAACACCTCGCTTATCTCTTATCTTGAGAAGACAGGAGGCTTCAAGTTCACTCAAAAGAACATCTGTGTCGTCGGAGGAGTCGAAGCCATAAAGCAAAGCATCTACGACAACTCAGGAATATCCATTGTTTCGGAAAGCGATGTCAGGCAGGAGATCAGGCTCGGACTTCTAAGCAAGGTTGATGTGATTGATGAAATTCGCCTTATGCGCCATATATATTGCATTCGAAGAAAGGACGGGAAGCTGCCGCTCTCAACTGAGCTTTTTCTGAAATTTGTGAAGGAATGCACTGAAACAAGGAACAAGGACTGCTGAATATTTGCAGTCCTTGAACTCCCCATGGATAGTACCAATCTTCAATCTGTGGCAAATACTTTGTTATTAGTATGCGTCCTTTGGGCATCGGCATATTAGTTATGACGAGAAGAAGGTTACTATGCTGAAAAAAATCTCAATATTGCTATACTCATTATTGGGGTTATGTACTTAATCCATTACTTTAAATCATCGCCTTTAGCTGGCGAATTTTTATTGTGGTTTTAATTATCTGGTAGATGAATATAGTGGCGAGGGCAGTGAAAATCACTGCAAAAGCACGTTCTGAGATCGTATTTTCCCAATCGAGGCGAATCCATTGCTGAATCGCTGAAATGACTTCAAGGAATGCCAGTGCAAGGAAGGCTAATCTTATCCTCTCATACTGGTGAATCTGGCTTTCTCTGTCGGAATACAGCTCAAACTTGCCTCTTTTCCTAAAGAAGGCCCAGAAGCCCCAGGACTGGACATGCTCACCACCGGACTCACGCACAAGGTCATATAGCTCCTTCCTCTCCTTAAATGTCATGTCATTTATAAGGTCAATCCGGTAAGTATATTCATTTGGGTTACACTCTTCGAAATCATATAAACCAAGAAAGTAGTGCTTCATGGCATAACCCTTAGCTGACATCTCATTCAGATATTCCTCTTCCTTGTCCTTGTCGTAATACAACCTGAACCTATACATTCCTAGTCACCCTCCTGCCGTTATTAAGTAGCTCCTCCAGCCGTACTATCTCATCGTTCAAGACCGCAAGCCCATATCCCGTAATCACATATTCTTTTTTCTTCCTGGATTCCTCATCAGCACTGTAAAGAGCTATCCACTTCTTATCAAGGAGAGTGCTCAACGCCCCATATAGAGTACCGGCACCCAAAGTTACCCTGCCTTCTGTCATTTTCTCAACCTGCTGCATGATCCCATATCCATGTTTAGGATTGATAAGTGACAATAATATGTAATACATTGACTCAGTCAACGGCATTCCCATTTGATGGCTCCTTTCCCGATATATCGCAGCTCGTTATACTTAATATATCGCCGCCCGATATATTCGTCAACCAGTCACCCTGAATTATCTTTCGTTGATATGATTATGATTAGACAAAGTTCCATTGATCCGAGTTAGACAGTACCTGTCCATTACAAATTTTGGTGGTTTGGTAATCTTGGACAGCATTTGTACGTATCGATTTATTATACTTGAAATTATAATAACTTGAAGTATAATAATATTACAGGAGGTGGTTGAATTGAAGAAGTTTGTTGACCGCCAGGAAGAATTGAACTTTTTATCTGCAGAATATAGCCGTCCAGAATCTTCATTGGTCATACTTTATGGCAGACGCAGGGTCGGAAAGACTGAACTTTCCAATGAATTCATAAGAGATAAAAAAGCCCTGTATTTCCTTGTTACGGAAGAGAGCGAAATTCAGAACCGCAATTCATTCAAGGATGCAGTAGCTGATTTTTGCAACAATGACCTTCTTAGGCTTTCTCAAATTGACCAATGGGAGATCATCTTCAAGACCCTCCTTTCAAAAACTGATGGTGAAAAACTGATACTGGTTATTGATGAGTTCCAGTACCTGGGAAAATCCAATACAGCTTTCCCCTCCATTTTCCAAAAGATTTGGGACACAATCCTTAAGGATGCAAACATAATGGTAATACTCTGCGGATCTCTGGTTTCAATGATGGAGAGCCAGACATTGCATTATTCAAGTCCCTTGTTTGGAAGAAGAACAGGACAGATAAAACTGAAACAGATCCGTTTCAGCCACTATCATGAATTTTTGCCGAATAAGACGAGAAAGGAATTGATTGAATACTATTCTGTAACTGGTGGAGTGCCTAAATACATCGAGCTTTTTTCTGATGATGTTGATATTTATTCAGCAATCAAAACGAATATTCTATCCAGACAGAGTTATCTTTACGAAGAACCTAACTTCCTGCTTCAGCAGGAGGTTTCGGAGATTGGCAGCTATTTTTCCATAATCAGAACTATCGCATCAGGAAACCAAAAACTTGGAAAGATAGCTTCAGCACTTGAGGTTAAACAGACCGGTTTGTCGAAGTACCTGAAGACCTTGATCGATCTTGATATTCTTGAGAGGCAGGTGCCAATTACTGAAGAGAATCCAGAAAAGAGCAAGAGAGGACTTTACAGGATAAAAGACAACTTCATACTTTTCTGGTTTAAATTCGTATACCCTAACATGAGGTTCATAGAATCCGGAAACTTGGACTTTGTGGCGGAAAAAATACGGATAAATCTGAACGACAGCCATATCAGTCACGTCTATGAGGAAATATGCCTGGAAGAAATTTGGAAATTTAATACTGATAAAAGCTGGAACTTCACATTTGACAGGGCAGGCCGATGGTGGAGCGGTGACAAGGAAATTGACATCGTTGCATATGACAGCAATGGTAAAGATATCATCTTTGGAGAATGCAAATACTGGGAAGGTAAAGTTGGTGCCAATATATTAACTGCACTTGAAGCAAAAGCGAAGGCAGTTGAGTGGAAAAAAGAGCAGCGTAATGAACACTACATATTATTTAGTATCAACGGCTTTACAGATGAGCTTAAGGAAATAGCAAAAAATCGAACCGATGTCATACTGGCAGAATAAATCAAAGTGTTTAAGTAAAAGTCTTTCTCAGAACATTATTGGCGTATCACATTGAACAGTGTTAATTCAAAGAGTTATTATATTCGCTTCGATACACAAGTATAATATATGCATATAAACCGTCTTACCTGACAATTCAGATAAGACGGTTTAAGTTTGATATTCTTGCATCCATTTAGCCACAGGCAGGTATTTCTGAAATTAGCCGATACTATTTTCCTGTATCGCTGATATTCATCAGCTCTTCAGGAAACGGCTCCCAAAGGTACTGGTCAAGAAGATATTCCTGCTCATACTTTATGGCATAGCCTCTTAATAGATTCACCGGTACTCCTATATGAACCTTTCCGTCTCGGTACTTGGTGTAGTTCTCAGTTAAGAAAGTTTTTTCCTTTGGAGTCAGCTTATCGGAGAAATAGCCCTGCATATGCATCAGTGTATTTACTATGTTTGTAGGCTTTGGAGGATTTGCAAGGGCTTCCCCGAAATGAGTTCTGTACTCAGAAACCATGTCCTTGAAAGATTTTTTCTCTGTATTTGCAACAATCCTTCCTAAAAGCTTAAGCTCCTTCTGGCTGTATGTCATTAGGAGAAACTTGCTTCTTTCGTGGAACTTTACAAGTTCCTTCATGGTGGCCTTCTTCTCAACTTCCCTAAGCCTCGCAAGCATGTAGATTTTTGTAAGGAAATGCTCCCTGATCCTGTAGTTGGTAAGCCTTCCTTCCTCTTCGATTGCAAGTCCCGGGAAATGCTGCAGCACCTGCTCCCCGAAAATACCAACACCCTTTATGGAGCCTACTGCCTTCTCTTTCCCCAGGTATACCTTGACGTCCTTTATACCGCAGGAAGGTGACCTTCCCTTAAGAAGAAATCCATCCACATCGGATAGTTCCCTGAACAGATTGTCTGAGTAGTCAAGCATATCCTGCCTGCACTCCTTGCCTGTAGCAGGCTGGTAAAGAAGCATCTCGCCCCTCTCAAGGACCAGTCTGATCGGATCCCTCGGGACACCAAGCCCTATCTCTACCTCAGGACAAACTGTCCTGTAATCCACAAACTCACCTAGCGCATCCACAAACTTGTCCGGAAGTGTCTGTCCGTTGTATCTGCAGGTATCAAAACCAAGACATCTGCTTACGACAACCTTAGGTCTCAGTAATTTTTCCATGGTCAGCCTCCTTTGTAAATCGACTTATTTGTTATTCATTTTTCATCAGCTCATTGGTCAGCATCTAAACTATCCTTTGAACAGGGAGTATAATATAGTCAATGATATCGTTATCTTCAGCTTAACCCGCAAAGGAGAGAAATACAATGTCCAGATACGAGACAGCACCATATAAGGTACTTGTGAAGGAAGATAATTTTGAGCTCAGGCAGTATGATTCCTACTATACAGCTGCAGTGGATGAAAAAAGCCTCAACGGCTCCAGTGGATTCAGCCAGATTTTCGACTATATCAGCGGGAGCAATGACGAGAGTAAGAAAATATCAATGACCACTCCCGTGTTCAATGAGATGGGCAAGGATTCTGTATCGACTGAATTCGTAATGCCGGACTCGTTCTCGGAAGAGACCCTCCCTGAACCTGAAAACAAAAAGATAAGGATCAAAAGAAATGAATCGAGGCTTGCAGCTTCTGTCACATTTTCAGGTAATGTAAGTGACAGCAAGATAAGGGATTACGAAAAGAAGCTTCTCGAATGGGTATCAAAAAAGGATATAACACCTGTCGGGAACTTCTACCTTGCACGCTACAATCCTCCATTCATCCCACCCTTCCTCAGAAGGAACGAGGTCCTGATTGACGTTCTCAGGAACGATCCAGCTTAATTTATATATAGGTTTCTAAAGCCTTTGCCTGGGTCGTTATCCTAGGCAAAGGCTTTTTATTATTGCCATGAATCATTTCTTATTGAGATACCTTTTTTCTCCACAGTCTCTCCACAATATGCTGGTAAAACAAGAGGGTATGAAAAAAAGGATATGAAAGGGTGAATGTCATGAACTGTCATGGAAGCCATGATGAAAACAACGAAAACAATAATAAAGGCCACAAGGGCCATATGCTGATGATGCTTGTGTGCTGCGGTGTTCCGCTGCTCCTTTTCCTGGTCCTGCCGCTTTTGCGCGGAGGTTACGCTTCAGGAACAGGAGGATTCCTTCCGCTCCTGATCTCCCTCATCTGCCCTATAATGATGATAGGTATGATGTTCATGATGATGAGGGGTAACGGGAACAAGTCGTAGTGCTCTTATACTATAGCATCTGATAACAGAAAAGAGGCTCCTGCCTTCCATGGATTTGGAATCAGGTGCCTCTTTTACATAACTAATAATCCAATACTTACTTTATTCTCCTGCAGTTCTTTACGAAACTCGCATTCAGGAAATTTCTCTTCTGTCTTATTTTACCTGGCTTTGACTGATGACTTCTTAACCTCGTATCCTACTGATGTTATAGCCTTTTCGACAGCTTCAACTGACAGCTTGGCCTCGTCAAAGTCAAATTTCACCTTGCTTGCATTGAACATCACATTCACGCTTTCCTTTTCAACGCCTTCTACGGCCTTGACCGCATTCTCAACCTTTAGCACACATGATGGACAGGTCAGGGTCTCCAACTGGATAGTTGCCTTTTTCATATTCATTCTCCTTTTGATTTTAATTATCTTAATCTGTACCTCAGCAGTCTCATTCCATTAAGGATCACTACCAGTATGCTTGCTTCGTGCACCAGCATACCGATAGACATGTTCATCCATTCACTGAAGACAAGGCTCGCTAGAAGCACAAGTACTACTCCGACTGCAATTATTATGTTCTGAAGCATGTTGTTTGCGGTTGCCTTTGCAAGGCCCAGCGCATGCGGCAGGCGGCTGAAGTCAGAATTCATAAGTACAACATCAGAAGTCTCTATAGCCACATCAGTACCGCTGCCCATTGCAATTCCAATCTCAGCACGAGCCAGTGAAGGACTGTCATTAACTCCGTCTCCCACGAATGCCACTATCTTCCCTTTTGCCTGAAGCCCCTTGATATACTCTGATTTGTCCTCAGGCAGCATGTGACCGTGGGCTTCAGTAAGTCCAAGCTCATTTGCCACAATGTCTACAGTCCCCTGGTTGTCACCTGAAAGAACCACAAGGTTCTTTACGCCTAATCTTTTGAGCTTCCTAAGGTCATCCTTAACACCATGACGGATCTGGTCACGGATTCCAATCAATGCCTTTAGTTCACCATCTATTGCTGCAAGAACAAGAGAGTTCCCGCCCTTCTCGAACCTGGCGATATCCTCACGTACCCTTTCATTCAAATGGATATCTTCCTCATCCATAAGCGCGACATTGCCAACTGCAACCCTGTGCCCGTCAATGCTTGCTCTGATTCCGCCGCCTTTTACGACATCAGTGTCTTCAACAGGATAGAACTTGCCTGTACTGATGTGTTCTACAATCGCTTTTGCCAAAGGATGGTCAGATTCATTTTCGACGCTTGCGATATAGCCAAGTATTTCATCGGCATTTTCCGCATAAATCTCAGTATCTGCCACATTGGGATTCCCTGCTGTCAGCGTACCTGTCTTATCGAATACTATCGTGTCAACCCTGCTGAAATCGTGGATGACCTCGCTGCCTTTGAGAAGCACCCCGTTTTTGGCTCCATTGCCTATTCCTGCTACATTTGAGACAGGAACGCCTATTACCAGTGCACCAGGGCATCCCAGGACAAGTATGGTTATGGCAAGCTCAACATCCCTAGAGACCAGCCATACGATGAAGGCAAGGATCAGCACGATTGGTGTATAGTTCTTCGAAAACCTGTCTATGAACCGCTCCGCTTCTGATTTTGAATCCTGTGCCTCTTCAACAAGTTCAATTATCTTTCCAAATGTAGTGTCTTCACCAACACGGTCAGCAACGATCTGAATGGTGCCGTTCTCCAGAATCGTACCTGCATATACCTGAGAATCTTTGCTTTTTGTTACTGGCAGCGATTCACCTGTAATGCTTGCCTCATTGATATATCCATCTCCGGATAGCACTGTGCCGTCAACAGGCACCTTCGCACCTGTCTTCACAAGCAAGATGTCCCCTACATCCACCTCATCCACTGATACTTCAAAAAACTCTCCGTCTTCAGTTTGCTTAAGGGCACTTTCAGGTGCCATCTCAGTCAGCTCTTTGATAGCTGACCGTGTCTTGTTTAGTGTCCGCTGCTCAAGGTAAGCTCCGAACAGGAAAAGGAATGTGACTATTGCCGATTCTTCAAAGCTGCCTATGAAAAACGCTGCTGTTACAGCGATGGTTACAAGAACATCTATACTGACTACCTTCACTCTAAGTGCCTGGTATGCCTGTATCGCTATGGGAAGCGCTCCGAGTACGGAGGCTGCGATCAATGCCCAAAGGAATATGTCTTCATTTTTGAAAACCAGTTCACTCATGAATGCTATGGCGATAAGCACGCCGCTTACCAGAGCAATCTGATTTTTCCTGCTTAGTATGAATCTCTGCACGTGACCTTACCTCCTGTCTGTGCTCAAACCACTTCCTTGAATGCCTCATCAAGTTCTGCGAGCATGTTATATACTGCCTCGTAGCTTTCGCATACATCACCCGGTACAGTATAATTGTCTGTGATTACGCGTATTTTCCCGAATTCTTCGCTCAAGTCAGGCTTTTCTGATCTTTCCCCCAACTTCCTTACTATTTCATCATATAGCTTCCTTACCTCATGGAATTCCGGATGGTGTCCTCCATGAACCCTTGCAACTACAGGAACATAGAGCTCCAGTCTCTTTAGATTTCCTTTGATCCCTTCATTTAATGTTAAATGCTTTGACATGTTTTCCCCTTCTTTCCCTTTATTAACTTAATTATAGGTCAGGGTATTCCTTATTAATTTGATGTAAGTCAAATTTATCATCTTATATTTCTATCATTAACTTTTCATTCATTTATTGCTCGTATTTTCACAATCTTTACCCTTGATTCTTACAGATAAAAAAGCGGTGCCATAATTCCGGAATTCCGGATAAATGTCGCCTCTTTTTATTCAGACCGTCATGTCAATATACATGTACATCATATCTTTGCCCTTGCCTTCAACAAATGGATTCGGCTTTGTCAGACATCCCTTAAAGTGACCTTCGAGTCAGGATCCCTTGCGAAAACCTGGGCCAGACCGTTTCCCATGAGACCTGCGCCAATTATCGCCACCTTCCTTATTCTCGTTTCATCCTCCGTTTAGTTTGCCCAATACCCACCTTCTACAGCCACATTGGCTACTGTCATGAAATCGCTGCCGCTCGAGGCAAGGAATATGCACGGACCGACAAAGTCCTCCGGCTCCCCAAACCTTCCTGCCGGTATCCTCCTCAGGAAATTCTTGTATACCTCGCTATTAGGATTGAAAATCCACTCGGAAAGCTCCTGCTCTACAATCGGCAGAGCATGGTTGAAGCCTGCCGCAGTCACGA
This sequence comes from Clostridiaceae bacterium UBA6085, assembly GCA_002428605.1. Classification (GTDB taxonomy): domain Bacteria; phylum Bacillota; class Clostridia; order Clostridiales; family Clostridiaceae; genus Youngiibacter. The sequence continues at coordinate 12,531 of DIXH01000088.1, read as the reverse complement.
GGACACTGATCTCTCCAAACCTCTCTACAGCATCACTGACTACCTTCTTCACGTCTTCCTCTACTGCCGGGTCTCCTGTTGAATAGCCGCATTCGATCCCTGCTGCCTGAAGCTCCTCGCAAAGGGCCCTGCCTTGTCCTCTCCTCTGCCTGTTACGAATACCTTCATTCCTGCATGTCCATAGCCGAAGGCAATGGCTTTACCGAGGGCTCATGTTGTTCCTTTAAGCAGTGCCACCTTTCCCCTGACATCAACAGGCTGTCTATAAATTTCTTCTCAACCATAAATGATTCTCCTTTAGCATATTTGGCACAGGTGCCTAGATGTAGCTTATTACAACCAGTACTGTCGCCACTGTGTTTGATATGTTATGCATTGACCTTCCTTCATTAGGTCCTATGAAGAGCGAGTCGCCTTTCTTGAGTAGTATTTCACCATACTATGAAGTGACTGTCACTTCTCCGTCCAGAATGTAGTACACCTTCTCTGTGGTGAATTCTCATATGCCCACTCGGCTCCGCCTCCTGGAAGGAAGTAGGACATCCCCATCCAGAATTTAGTGGCTCTGCTTTCTTAAGTACCATGAAGCTTCATTGCCTTCATGTCGAAATACAGCGGTGCACTATATGGACTTACATCCTTAAGCTCGATTTTTTTCATTCTGCGCCTCATTTGGTTTTGATAATATATTAGCAATTGCCGTGTCAAATCTCCCTAATCTATACTCCTTCAACTAAGCTCCACCACAAAAAAGACCTGAAACCGCTCATTCCAGACGGTTTCAGGTCTTTTAACATTTATCAAAATTTGCTGTATTGGGATATTTCCAGTCTTATAGGTCAGTTATTCTAATAGCGCTACTCCACTTTCAATACATTTCCACATCAGTCATTGAAGTACCTCCAGGCATTTCTTTTGCAGTGCATTTTTTCAGGAGATCGCTGTAGATTGCCATATCACACTGATTTAAGCTTTCCAATCGTCTCATTGATGATTGCTCTGACCTTTTTTACCTCGACTGTCTCCCATCTTTCAAGGAACCTTATCAGTCCGATGTTCCTGCTTTCTGCGATCTCATTAAGGATCATTACGACTACTTCCCTGTTGGTTATCTTAAGCTGAGCAATAAGGTCATCGATGTCTGCTTCAGCCACATTAAGTATCTTTACCATCAGCTCTTCGGCATACTGGGGCTTGTACATTTCCCAGCCCTCCTCCGAGAAGACTATCATCGGAAGCCTGCCATTGTAGCTTATTTCCAGGTAGTGGTTGAGGATCATCCAGTCTATGCGTCTTGTAATCTCCTCGTTCGGCAGTTTTGCATACATTCCGTAGCTCGGACACTGGTCAAGTGAATGTTCGAGGATCGCCTTGTCCTTCGAACCCTTCAGTATCTTGGTCAGCATATTTCTGCCAGCTATGGAAATGATCTCGTCTGCCGCCCTGAGGATTATCCTTATGTCGATTTCAGATAGCGGTTCAAGCCCTCTCTGGTCGCTAAGGGTATATCTTACCCTGTCTCTTCTGCCCATATTGTCACCTCCGCATTTTCACATGCGATTGGGTAGCCTACTAAAGCTTGAAAAGTTCAGCGATGTCCTTTTCAGCGATCTCTCTCTTGCTCTTCCTGCCTGCGTTCTTGAGCATGCTTTCTATCTTGCTTTCCATTGACTTCCTTATAAGCTCCTGGCCATCAAGGCCCCTTAGCACGAAGAAAAGCATGGGGTCCTTGTCCAGCCTTGCGCCAACACCATACAGGGTGGCGGCCACATGCTTGCACATTGAAGCCCAGTCAGGGCAGCTGCAATCAAAGTGTATTTCCTTCGGCGACGGGAACATGCCATATTTCCTGTCGGTGAAAAGCACCTCCAGCTCCTTCGGGAACTTGCCTTCAACCAGCTCCTCAAGGGAGCCTATCCTGTTGTTGCACAGCTCTGTGACCTGTTTCCATTTCTTCGTGTTCAGGGCATCTATCCTGATCGTCACTTCATAGGGCTTCACCCTGCTACCCTGGACCTTTGCATGCACCTCACCATTGGTGATCTTGAGGTCCAGCACCGTATTGCTCCTGACGTAGGTCTTTCCCCTGTCGATCCTGTTGCTGTAGTCGGCATAGCTCTCAAGGTTTGTGTTCCAGGCCTTTCCCCACCAGCTTTTTGCTATTGTCCTTCCCTCGATTATGACAGGCTCCACGCCAGCGTCCTTTTTCTTAAGCTTCTCCAGTGACTTTGCTGCCTTTGCCTTCTTCTCCTCGGCTGACACATAGTTCCCAAATCCGGATACGTATCTGCTGCCATATCTCATTTCAGGTCACCGCCTAACGCGAATATCTTCATCAGCTCTTCATTGTCATATTCTGTGATCCACTGCTCTCCAGAAGAGCCCAGTATATCTCCTGACAGCTTCTGCTTCTCTGCAATCATCTCATCTATCTTTTCCTCGACTGTGCCTTTTGTCACGAACTTGTGTACCATGACATTTTTAGTCTGACCTATACGAAAGGCTCTGTCCGTCGCCTGGTTCTCGACAGCCGGATTCCACCACCTGTCAAAGTGTATGACATGGTTTGCTGAAGTAAGGTTAAGTCCGACTCCGCCTGCTTTAAGAGAAAGCACCATATACGGGACATAGGTTTCCCCATTGAACTTCTCGACCATTTCCTTTCGTTTCTTCACTGGAGTCTCTCCGTGAAGTACAAAGCCTTCCTTTGAGAATATACCTGCAAGGTATTCCGATAGAGGCTCCGTCATTTCCTTGAACTGGGTGAACACCAGCACTCGCTCCCTCTTGTCCCTTATAGTCTCACATATCTCCCTGAGCTGCCCGAATTTACCGCTGTGCTCTGCCTTGAATTCTTCCCTCCCCAGATACTGGTCAGGATGGTTGCATATCTGCTTGAACTTCATGATGCTTGCAAGCACAAGGCCTTTTCTCTCTATCCCCTCAGCCTCCATGAGCTTCCTCTCGATATCAGCAAGGAGCTGCTTGTACAGTGCAATCTGCTTTTTCGAAAGTGTCGTATATGCGTTCATCTCCAGCTTATCCGGAAGGTCTGAGATTATGGTCTTGTCTGTCTTAAGTCTCCTTAGAATGAATGGCTGGATCATCTTCCTCAGCTTTGCATAGCCTGCCGTGCTGTCCTGCAGCTCCTTTGTGAAGTCAGTGAATTCCTTTGCAGAGCCCAGCAGGCCCTGGTTCAGGAAATCAAACAGCGACCAGAGGTCTCCGAGCCTGTTTTCTATCGGAGTTCCTGTCATGGCAATCCTCATCCTCGAAGGAATGGCCTTTATGGCCTTTGTCTGCTTTGTTCCAGGATTCTTTATTGCCTGGGCCTCATCAAGGATCAGGCAGTCCCATTTCCTTTCCTTGAGCTCCTCCATCCTCAGGGACATACCGTAGGTAGTGATATAAAGGAACCTGTCTTCGGTTATTTCAAGCTCCTGAGAGCCCTTGAGCTCGCTCTTGTGGAGTATCTGATACGGCATTTCCGGTGCGAATCTCTCGATCTCATTCTGCCAGTTGCCTATAAGTGAGGCAGGCAGGACAAGGAGCATGGGTCCTCTTCCCTGACCTCTTAGATACTCTAAGAACGCAATCATCTGGACTGTCTTTCCAAGGCCCATATCATCTGCAAGGCAGGCTCCCAGGCCTAAGGAGGACATCTGGTTCAGCCACCTGTAGCCAGTTTCCTGATAGCCTCTGAGCGTAGCATGGAACGATTCGGCAGTATCTAACTTCTCAAGCTTCTCAGGATTGACCAGCTTCTCCTTCAGAGATTTAAGCCACTGCCCGCTGGATACTGTCACCTCAAGCTCATCAGACGGGACCTTAAGGAGCTCATCCAGATCAAGCTCAAGCCTCATTGCTTCTCCAAGTGACAGCTCATCCTCAGACAGGTCCTTCACCTTGTCGAAGGCTGCAAGTATGGTCTCAAGCTTCTTCTTGTCTACCTCCACCCATTTGCCCTTGTACTGGATAAGGCCTTCTGCCATTTCAAGGAAAGCCCTGAGCTCCTCTTCTGATATTATGTCGTCGCCTATACTTAGCTCCGGCATGAAATCCATTAGGGCTCCAAGTCCCAGCTTGGACGGTTCCTTCTGACCTACTGTAACTGAAAGCCTCACACTGTTATTCTTCTTTCTCCACCAGTCAGGGACCCTGCACATTATGCCCGCTTCCTCATATGAGTGAAGCTCCTTCAGGAAGGTGTATGCTTCGTCTGCAGTAAGCTTCAATGGTGCGAACAGCTCGCCGCTCTCAAGCAGTCCAGAGATGAAGTCGCTTTTCTCCGCTGCCTTTATGACAGTTGAAATCAGAGACAGCAGCATCTTCTCGTCCCCTTCGAATTCAGCAAGTGCGTTCTTGAGCGGTGTATGCACTGCACGCTTGCTCTTCACAGGCTTTGTCGTATATGTGGCCATGAAGGCAAAAGGATACGCTGATCCTTTATTCTCCACAAGATGGAAGAATACCCTCCCGACCACATTGATGTTCGCATGGTGGTCCAGGAAGTACCTTGCGACAGTCCCTTCGTATACTTTGATCTCGGATCTGAATACCTCAAGGAGCCTGTCCCAGAGCCTCCTAACCCATTCAGCATTGACATGCTCCATCCCCAGTACAAATGGAAGCCCCTCGACAAGCGCTTTGGCCTCATCGTCTCCTAATATTGCCTCGACCGCATCACGGCTTAGTTCAATATCCGGCTGCTGGCTAACTCTTCTTATGAGCATCTCCGATATCCTGTGAAGGTATTCGATCGATGGTGAGAACCACTTCTCCCTGTTTGAAAAGCCCAGGTGATAAAGGGCTTCATACCTGTCCTTTTCAAACGCCTCAGCCCAGGTGGTTACAGCATCACCTGGCACCTTTTCAAAATCATCGACCACAAATGTCAGGGGAGTAAAATATGCGTTAAGTGCTCTTGTCTCTGCTTTCGGTCTGCCCATCCTTATATCTCCTATCAATTAGAACATCTAAGTTCTTTTCTTATCTTCATAAGCGATCTTCCAAGAAGACTCTCTCCATCCCAGGAAGCCATGTCAAATCGTTTCGGGTCATCAATATCTATTCCTATCCCCCAGATCTTATCCTTCTTTGAGCATTCACCTAGTATTGTATCCCCTGTAGCAAGCAGCTGCTGTCTAAGCTCAACATTCTGGCTGAATTTCGCCCTCAGCCCTTCTTCAAGAACAAGCTGGCGGCATATGTCCCAGATTGGGGTTTTGAAATTCCTTACAAGTCTGCCGAGGCCTTTTATCGCCCCAAGGTCATCAGTCTTCATGATTTCTGAAGCAATCTCATGATCCTGGAACAGCCTTGCCTTGCAGTACATCATAAATTGCTCAGTAGATGAATACACCCGCCCGTCTATCTCGAAATAGGATATGTACCAGTTGCTGAGATACCCATTATCCTTGTCTGCAAGGTAGAAGAATGCGAATCCAGGTCCCATCCTCCTTTTCTCCTCATGTTCGAAAATGTCCTTCTCGGTAAGTGGATTTACTATGTCCTCATTTGCCATCAGGTCTACGATTTCCTTGCATATCTGATACGGTATCCCACCGCCCATGTTGTTGCCGATTACCGATCTGAACGAGCTGTCCCATCTGACCTGGTCGAGTATGACTTTTATTGGAAACAGACAACTTTGTATTTTGCGTGCTAACGTCTCATCCTCAAGCACGACCCACATTGGTGCATCTTCTCTTTTTACCACTGTAACATTTCTTGTAGCCTCATCCTTGCTTACGCGATATATTCCATTAAACGAGTCTATCTGCTCCCGGGTCAGTGACATAAGCTTCTCATCTATTGAACTCATTCCTGCCATGGATCTTCAACCCCTTTAATCCGTCTTAATGCTACTATATCGCGGTGTGGCTGGAAGTACAATTCCATTTAAGTCCACAATACAAAAATGTATCCCAACTCAAATCCTGCAAAATACCGTAGCAGACTTGATGATTGAACAGAACTTAAATATTCTATAAGAAATAGCCCTCTTCAAATCCCGGGCAGATATGATGTAAATAATGACCTGCATCATACGTGAAACGAAGAAATGTAACTATAAATCCAATAATCCATAACATTCTGGTCATATTCTATATCTATAATTGCAAGTGTATGCGGTCATTGACCATACTGTGGTTGCGCATCAAAATCAAAATAGGGAGGTTAAATATATTGAAAGTACTATTTCACATAGACCAATCAGTCAACTGGAAGATGACAGTCACTAATGTCATAAACATGCTCGACTATGGAAAGTCAGAGAATATCCCATTTACAATAGAGATTGTTGCCAATGGTGAAGCCGTCATGGAGCTTTCGAACCGAGCTTCATCAGAGAATTCGATAGGTGAGAGATTGAAGGCAATTGCTGAACTTGGTGTCATTATTGCTGCATGCAACAATGCCTTGAAGGCACACAAGGTAGATGCAGCTGACCTTCATACCTTCATCACAATCGTACCTGCAGGAGTAGTCGAGATCGCTGCCAGACAATCAGAAGGCTATGCATACATCAAACCATGACTGTTATTGGAATCTAAACTTCAATAATCCAAATGAATTACCTTCCAGCAGGGTCTCAGCAATCCCAGAAGACTGGATAGATAATGGGAGAGCAATATGCCCCTTTCAAATCATTTGATCATCTTAATTAAACTCACCACATGATATTCTGGCAAATGACTGAAAAATAATATTTTTAAATCTACATGGAAAGAACTTTGCTAAAACGAGACAAATTTAACCTACATTTCGCTTTATTTTAATTATTGTAGGTTATTTTATGATACCATTATAGGTGAATACAGAGGTGATAGAATGGTTTCTCCAATAATCGATGAATATTCAAAACTACTCGCCAGAAGAGCACAAATCGAAGCAGAGCTTCCAACGCTTGCCAAAGGGTATATTTCAAAAAAGGTAATTAATGGAAAGCATTATTCATACCTGCAGGACCGGGTTTTCGAAAAGGTTGTAAGCCAATACCTGAAAGCCGAGGTTGTTGACGATATCGCTCAGCAGATCGAAACACGCAAGAATTTTGTTCAGGAGCTGAAGCATATCTTCATCAGGCTAACTGAGCTTGAACAGGCTTCAAGGTTACTTGATTCGAGCATAAGCAGAAAACTGATGCTTTTAAGGATCAGCTATGGTATGGACAATCTGGATGCAAAAGAAAAAGCTCAATGTGCTTCCTTTTCATCTGCAATGACATCAATAGAAGGTGTTCCCATCAGTATCCAGGCAACTAAGGATATTGAAGATTGGAAGAATGGGCTGAAATCCTATATCTCAATGTTCGAAGATACATTGCGTCGCTACGGCTTTTCAAAGGAGGAGTGAACTTGCATGACCCTTATCTTTATGATGAAGTTGATGTTTTGAAGAACCTTGCAGACATCAGAGATAAAGAACTGCTGCGAAAAGCTGAAGCGGACATTACAAGTCAAGCTATTCTGGCTGTATACATCAAGAAATATGACATCTTCAATTCTGAAGCACTCCAGGACATTCACAGAATCATATTTGGTCAGATATATGACTGGGCTGGAGATTTCCGCTCTATCCATATTGTTAAACCAGAGGATATTTTGGGTGGCGATTCTGTGAGATATGCTCATCCAAAGGATATAAAAAGACAGACCGCTGCATTGATGAAGGAGATTGCAAAACTTAGCAGAAATGGCAAGAATGACAGAGATGTTGTCTTCCGGCTGGTGAGGATCATCGCACAAATCTGGCAGGTACACCCGTTCCGTGAAGGAAACACTCGAAGCGTGATTGTGTTTGCAGTATTATTCGCAAAATCTCTGGATTTTTCTGTAGATCATGAGATTTTCAACAGGAATTCGGCTTATGTTCGAAATGCTCTGGTCTGGGCTTCACAGGGAATCTATTCACGATTCGAATATCTTGAGCGCATATTTTTTGATGCTATCCTTCATGAATATATTGGACCTGAAGAACAAAGTCCATCGAATACCGAAAAGTACTCTAAAATCGGAGATTACGATCTCAAGGATTATAAAGAACGCCAGCACGAGCAATCGGATGATGAGAATTCATAATCATATACTTTTTCACTTTACTCTCTCATGCTTATTTTACTGAAAGGGGAGTTGAAATTGAAAGCGGTTATTTGTACTCGATACGGCGGTCCTGAAGTCCTGCAAATCCAAGATGTCAGGAAGCCCGTACCTAAAGGTGGAGAGATTCTCGTCCGAGTCATGGCGAGTGCAGTAAATTCTGCAGACGTCCGTACCAGAGGACTTGAGGTATCAGGATTTATGAGGATTGCAATGCGTCTGATGCTAGGCTGGAGTAAACCGAGACAGCCAATATTAGGTACGGTGTTTGCAGGAACAGTTGAAGGTAGAGGTGCAGGTTCATTTAAAACCAATGACCGCGTATACGGATGCACCTCTGGACTAAGCTATGGCTGCCACGCTGAATATGTGATCGTAAAATCAGATGGAGCAGTAGCGCCTATGCCAGAAAATGCAAGCTTTGATGAAGCTGTCTCTTTTGTTTTTGGAGGCACTACCGCCCTTTCCTTCCTGGATAAGGCGAATCCTCAAGATGGCCAGGAACTCCTCGTCTATGGAGCTTCAGGCGCCGTAGGAACCTCTGCGGTGCAGATCGGGTCTGCTCTGGGCTTAAAGGTAACCGGTGCCGCAAGCGGAGCAAACGAGGAGCTTGTACGCGGACTTGGAGCCAGTGACTTTATTGATTACAGGAATGAGGATTACATAGCAAAAGGCTTAGGTTACGACATCATATTCGATGCGGTAGGAAAGACAAGCAAAGCAATTGCCAAAAAGGCCTTAAAGCCCGGAGGCAGGTTCATTACAGTCGGCGGCGCATCAGTCGCGAAGGAAACTAAAGCTCAGCTTGAACAGCTAAAAGCCTGGTTTGAACTGGGAAAGCTTAAGGCAGTGATCGACAGGACCTATGACCTGGAGAACGCAGCTGAAGCTCATGCCTATGTGGACAAGGGACACAAGAAAGGAAATGTGGTACTTAGAATCCAATCCTAAGGAGTGAGAAAACACCCATAAATCGCATCAGCGATTTATGGGTGTTTCTCACTTTTTTGTACTTTTGTACTTGCTTCTCATCTGTCATTTCTGATGAAGATAATTGAGATCACCAGCCCCAGGATAAGTAATCCTGCCTCGATTGCGAATGAAACATTTATGCCGTGTATATCTGTCACCGCATTGTTTTCTGAAGCGGCTGCCATGAACGCAACAAGGATAGATGAGCCCAAAGCTCCTGACATCTGTCTCAGGGAATTGACTATGGCATTACCATGGGCTATCTCCTCACCGCTAAGCTTCCTGAGGCCGTAAGCAGACAACGGCATAAGGAGGAATGCAATTCCAACCATCCTGACCGCGTACATGGCAGAAACTATGAATAATGAGGAATCAATCCCAAAGAAGGCAAATGAACCGGAGCCAAATCCCAGGAAAAGCATCCCGGCAATTGTAATCAGCCTTCCGCCAAACCTGTCATATAGATACCCGGTTATAGGGTTGAAGACAGCAAGCAGCGCAGACCCCGGCAGAAGGACAGTTCCTGAAACCATTGCTGAAAGTCCTCTTACAGATTGTATGTATATTGGGACCCTCATGGTTCCTGACATCATTGAAATGTATGTGATCATTATGAGGATTGCTGAAACTGTGAAATTCCGATCCTTGAACACACTTAGCTGAAGCAGCGGAAGCGGGACTTTGAACTGCCTTGCAGCAAACAGGTACAGGCAGACGATCCCAGCAACAAGCGGACCAATCGTACTGAAGCTTATCCATCCATACCTTTCACGGTTGGTAACCCCGATCATCAGGCTGCAGAAGCCTATTCCGTACAATACCAAGGATATGAGTTCAATGCTTCCTCCGGCTTTACCTGAAACTGACGGAAGCAGGAACACTGAAAGAATGATTACGATTATTGAAATCGCAGAAAGCAGATAGAAAATGCTTTTCCACCCTGAAAGCTCAACCATCAGGCCTGACAGCGTCGGGCCGACAGCGGGAGCAACCCCTATGACGAGCCCGATTATCCCCATCGCTTTCCCGTGCTGTGAGACCGGGAAGGTCCTAAGGATTACAACCTGAGTCACCGGCATCAGGATTCCAGCTCCGCAGGCCTGAATGACCCGGGATAGGATGAGCACGGTGAAACTTGGAGCAAATATTGATATGGCACACCCTGCTAGAAACAGGACCATGCCTGATAAAAACAGTTTTTTTGAATTGAACCTGTTTATGAGGTAAGCTGAGGATGCAGTGACTATCCCAAGTACCAGGATATATACTGTAGACAGCCACTGGCCAATAGTTGCACTTACTGAAAACTCCCTCATTATCCTTGGCAACGCTGACGACAGAAGGCTGATGCTCAGCGAAGATATGAATGTGCCGATCAGCATTACAGTCAAGCCGATATTCCTTGTCTTTGGTTTCGATGTCATACTCCAAACACTCCCAACAATCAAAACAGTTACCCGCAAAAGGCAAAGAAAAAGCTGATGTGGCTAAGGCTTTGTATTTGTTTTTTTCCACAGAGCCGTTCTGCTTATCCCCAGAATATTGGAGATCTCGTTCTTTGACAGACCCTTCGCTTCAAGAGATTCTATGACAAGCTCCTCGACCTTCCTGTTAAGGTCCTTGAGATCGATCTTGTAGTCATCTGTTATGACCATGCTGTCCGTATTACCTGAATCCAGGAATTCAAAGCTCATCTTATCACCTAAAAGAGCATACCTCTCCGCCACATTCTTAAGCTCCCTGATATTTCCTTTCCACTGATAGCTACTTAGCCTGCTTTTCACTTCATCGGAAATAACGGGCTGATCAATGCCAAATTCCTTAAGGAACATCTGGAAAAGCGGTACGATATCATCCTTCCTCTCCCGCAAAGGAGGTATCTTTATCTCAAGTACATTCAGCCGGTAGAACAGGTCTCTTCTGAACTCACCCTGTTCAACAAGCTGTATGAGGTTCTCATTGCTTGCTACGATAATCCTCACATCAAGTGGGATGACATAGTCTGAGCCTACCCTCATTACCTCTTTCTCTTCGATTACCCTCAGGAAGCTTGACTGGACTTCAATCGGAAGGCTGTTTATCTCATCGAGGAAAATGGTCCCCTTGTGTGCCATCTCGAAAAGCCCCTGCTTACCACCCTTTACAGCACCAGTAAATGCACCTTCCACATAACCAAACAACTCGCTCTCGATCAGGTTCTTGTTAAGTGCTCCGCAGTTCACTGCAACAAAGGGGGCATCATGCCGTTCACTGCCGCTGTGGATGCTCTGTGCGAATATTTCCTTTCCCGTCCCGCTCTCGCCATAGATAAGTATGGTGCTGTCTGCCTTCGAATATTTCCTGGCACTTTCTATGACATCATTCATTTTTTTGTTCCTGGTAAAGATATTCCCGAAGTCATATTTTGAGCTTAATCCCTTAGGATTCAGTTTGCGCCTCAGGTTCTCTTCAAGCTTTTGTATCTCTGTCAGGTCCTGAATTGTTAAGACTATGCCTATCGGCTTCCCGCTGGCTTGCATAGGGACAGTATTGACATTAAGGACAAGCTTCCCGCTTCTGACTATCTTATTGCTTACAGGGGCTTTCGTGATATCCCCCAAAGCAGAAGAAACAGCCGGAAGGACATCGTCAATCTTCTTGTTGACGATGTTTCTGTCAAGCTTGTTGAAGAATTTAAGAAGCTTGTTGTTGAAGTGCTCTATTATGCCATCATTGCTTATTACCAGTATGCCGTCGTTAACATTGTTAAGGACGGCTGACAGCATCTGTGAATGTTTGGTATTTTCATATATCTGACACAGGATTTCCTGAGCCTGCTTGTATGTACGGATTATTGTCTCATCACTGTTCTCTATGTTCAGGCTTTTCAGCCCAATCCTTATCGCCTTCGCATATGTTATTGCCCCGCCTATTACCAGCCTGTCCTCCTGGCTCTCAACCAATGTCTTCATGACATTGTCGATATCCTCCATTTTTGAATATCTGTAGACCTGTACATCAACGTCGAAAAGGTTCCCCCACATTTTGGGATCAAAGATTATCCGTTCCTGCACGACTACTGCTATCTTGTTTCCCAACCTGTTCGCCTGATTAATGGAATAAAGGATATCCTGTGCCAGAAAAGCAAGCTCGACTACCGGTACAGGGAGATTTGCCTTCATTATGTCGAAATATGTGCCACCTCGGGCTATTATGGCCATAGCACCTCTTTTGGTCAGGGCCTTCGCCTGAAACACAACATCATCCTCTGTCAGCATGCTTACAATGAGATTATTCTTAAGGATCTCATCCTTGAATATTCTCAGTATCCTGTCATTGGTTTCCTTATTGGGAACAATAATACCTACTGTCATTTTCATAATCCACCTCATTGTCTATTATTCCAACATGCAATGCGCAGGCTTTTGTCAGCATTAGAAAAAGAACATCTTTAGGAGGCTTCGTGGGTAAGTGTGGG
>DIXH01000068.1 GCA_002428605.1 Clostridiaceae bacterium UBA6085 | reverse complement strand
GGAGTTTTGAGGGAGCATATGCTTCATCAAAAAAACGTTCTGCGATTCTTCGAATCTGCACGAACGACCGATAAATCTTCGATTTATCGTATCTGGTGTCTATAACTTTGAGGGTTACACCCGTTCCCATTCCGAACACGACGGTTAAGCCTCAAGGTGCCAATGATACTGCAGGGGAAGCCCTGTGGGAAAGTAGGTCGTCGCCAGATTTTTATTTTGGCTTCATAGCTCAGTTGGTAGAGCAGAGGACTGAAAATCCTCGTGTCCTTGGTTCAATTCCGAGTGAAGCCACCATTAAAACGTCTTTAGGGACGTTTTTTTGTTTGCTTAAATATATGAGACACGATAATTCTCATGTGATATATTCTATTTGTGAAGAGGAGGTGCATTGGTGAATTATCTGGCCATTGACATAGGTGGAACCGAGATCAAATATGCTGTGATGGATGAATCAGCTGAATTTATTCTGAAGGACAGGATGCCCAACAGGATGAGGTCGGTTGATGACTTCCTCGATGTAGTTGAGACTCTTTGGAAAAAATATGGCGAAGATGCTCATGGTATTGCTTTCAGTATGCCAGGAAGGATAGACAACAAGACAGGCTACATGTACACCAGCGGAAATCTTGGATTTCTAGACAATACAGATGCGGCAGGCCTGGTAAGGTCAAGGATACCTGTCGATGTATCAATCGAGAATGATGCAAAGGCGGCAGCCTGGGCTGAAATTTGGAAGGGTGAGCTTAGAGGCGTTGATGATGCTGTGGTCGTTGTAATAGGAACCGGGATCGGGGGAGCCATAGTAAAGGATGGAAGTGTGCATCGTGGCAAGAACCACAGTGCAGGTGAATTTAGCTTCATATATACAGGTGACCCTGATATGCCATATTCTGGCAGAGATACTTTTGCAGGAAGGTGTGGGATAGGAGGGTTTTTGAATCCGATAGCGAAGGCAAAGGGAATGCCCCCTCAGGAGCTGGATGGATTTATGGCATTTCAGTTGTTGGAGCAGGGTGATGAGCAAGTATTGAAGGTTTTTGAAAGTTATCTCTGGGAGCTCTGCAGACAGCTGGAAAATTTACAGTTCATTTATGACCCTGAGCTTATACTGATCGGTGGAGGAATAAGCAGGCAGCCGGCATTCCTGGAAATGCTGAAGACTTCACTGGACAGGTATCATACAGAACACAGGTCACCAATGGCAAAGCCAAAGCTTGCTAACTGCAGGTTCTACAATGATGCTAACCTGGTCGGGGCTGTCTATAACTTCAAGCAAGTAGTAGAGGGTAGATTGGAGTGATGACCTTAATTGGAAAGAGTGATTGAAAACAAGAGATTTATGATGATAAAGGATGACCTCAGGGACTACTTCGGAGGAATGTATGGCGGGAATCAGCATATCGGTTCGAAGGGAATTGCAAAATTCGGATGCGGTTCAGTGACTTTGCATACATATGTCGCCTATGAGGCGAGGAAGAGATATACGAAGGATGAAGTCAAAGAGCTTCAGGAGCAGTTCTTCAAAAGATATCTGCTTGGTCCTACAACTGCCCTCAGATTCAAGCTTGCTGCGCTGGCTTACTATGGTCTGAGGAAAAGGAAGGCTTCTGTCAGGATAATACACAGTCTGTACAAGGAAAGCGATGGGCTGAAGAAGATAATGATAGAGATAAGAAAAAATATTGAGAAGGACAATCCGGTCCCATTAATAATTGGAAAGAGAACAATGAAGGGATATAAGGATGAACTGGATAATCACTGGGTAACTGTCACTGGCTACTCAGATGATTACTCAGTCGTGGTGTCGAACAACGGCAGGATGGAGGAGCTCGACCTGAATGAGCTCTCACACAGGAGATTATTCATTGCAATTGCAGCAATAAATGTAAAATAGGGAGACTTTATGTCTCCCTGTTTTTTTATTATGATATGCTTCTTATGAAATTTGCTATTTCCTCGGAATGGCCGTCAGCACTAACCTTTCTGTTAATGTAGATTATCTTGCCTTCTTCATCGATAACGAAGGTGCTTCTCTGTATTCCGATGGAGGTTTTCCCGAACATGGTCTTTTCTTTCAGTACATCATACTCCTCGCATACCACGCTGTCTGGATCAGACAAAAGGATGAATGGAAGAGAAAACTTGTCTATGAACTTATCATGTGAGTTGAGGGAGTCTCTTGAGACACCAAGGACCACCGCATTCAGGGCAGAAAGGTCACTGCTGCTGTCCCTGAATCCTTCAGCCTCGATAGTGCATCCAGGTGTATTGTCCTTGGGATAGAAGTAAAGTATCACCTTCTTTCCCTTGTAGTCGCTGAGCCTGTGCTCCTTGCGGTCTGAACCTGTAAGAGTGAAGTCTGGTGCTTTGCTTCCGACCTCGAGAATCTTTTTCATATGCTACCTCCGATCATTTCCTATATGATTAAATATGATAGCAAAAAAGTATTAACATGTTTAGGGTCTTGAGGTATATTTTGTGTTAACATGATGAGGTTCACTGTTTGCAGAATTTGTGTTAGTATTATGAAGTATATGAATCATAGAAGATTTGAAGGAGAAGATCAATGGATAACAAGATATTGGCTACAGTAAACGGGATGGATATAACATCAGATGTGCTTGACAGGACTATAGAACAGCTCCCACCTGAAAGGAAGGCTTACTTCCAGTCAGAGTTCGGAAGGAAGCAGCTTCTGGAGCAGCTTGTAAGCGTAGAGCTTATCAATGCATTCGGATTGGAGATAGGAGTCGACAAGGACCAGATGTATCTTACCCAGATGGAGCAGGTCGAGAAGGAAATCAGGTTCAACAGCACAATGAATAAGATAATGTCTGAGATAAGTGTAGATGATGCCGAAGCGGAAAAAGCATACAATATGAACCCGGGCAAGTATAGCGGACAGCAGTCCGTAAGGGCGAGCCACATCCTTGTAGATAGCGAGGAGCTTGCAAATGACATACTGAAGAAGATAGTTGAAGACGGAATGGATTTTGGCGATGCAGCGGCAGAGTTCTCATCATGCCCTTCAAAGTCACAGGGTGGAGACCTTGGAGATTTTGGAAGAGGGATGATGGTTCCTGAATTCGAGAACGCAGCGTTTGCTCTCGAAAAGGGTGAAATGACAAATGAACCTGTGAGGACCCAGTTCGGATACCATATAATAAAGACTACAGACAAGAAGGGATTTGGGGCAGCGAATTTCGATGATGTCAGGGAATCCATAAGGGCGGAACTCCTGAAAGAGAAGCAGATGGACCATTACACAAGGCTTCTTGAGGACCTTAAGACAAAGTACAACGTCACACTGAAGTAGACCAAAGGCTCGCTTAAATAGCGGGCCTTTTCGAATCCGGAGGATCAGATGAAGATATTGCAGATAATAAACAATCTTGATGTCGGAGGTGCTGAGGCCCTGCTCAGTTCCTATGCGCTGAATTCAAGCGAGACTACCAGTGTCATCCTGACACTTGTTTCAAGCGACAGTTGGATCAGATCTGGCCTTGAAAATTCAGGAGTGAAGGTTATTGACATGGAGCTGCCCAGCAAGTACAGATTTATCGGTGCAATGCTCGGTATAGCCCGTGCAATAATATCCGAGAAGCCTGACATAGTGCATGCACATCTGTTTCCACCCCAGTATTATGTGGCGTTCCTAAGACCATTTTTCAGGAAGATCCCGTTTGTATTCAGTGAGCACTCAACCAGCAACAGAAGAAGGGGAATTTCCCTGCTCAGACCACTGGAGGCTTTGAGCTACAGACTTTATGACGGGGTCATTGTCATAAGTGAAGCGGCAAGGAAGAAGCTTGCAATGATCCATGCAGGGGACAACTGCACTGTAGTGTACGGTGGTACCGATGAAAAGAGGTTTAGCGGACCAAGGAAAGAGGAGTTCGACTTCGTTCTTGTAGCATCGCTCAGAGGACGGGAGAAGGGTGTAGATATTTTCCTCGAAGCCCTCTCGATAATCAAGGATAAGGGATATTCTGCAGTGGTCCTTGGGGATGGAGTGATGAGGAGTGAACTTGTTGAGCTCCGAGACAGGCTTGGTCTGAGCAACGCAGTGGATTTCAGGGGAAACGTGGATAACGTAGGTGAATATCTCAGGCGTGCCAGGGCGTTTGTTCTTCCATCGAGGTGGGAGGGACTTCCTGTATCTATCATGGAGGCCATGTTTGCCGGAACGCCGGTTGTGGCATCAAGGACCGGGGGGATTCCAGAGGTCGTACCAGATGATTGTGCTCTGCTTTTTGAACCTGAAGACAGTGAGGACCTATCGAAAGCTCTGGTAAAGGTGATTGATGACAATGGGCTAAGGCTTCATCTGGCAGATAATGCCAGGAAAAGAGCTGGAAGGCTTTTCACGCTTGCGGCATATACTTCAAGGATAGACTCCTTCTATAAGGGAATGAATAGAACCAGGAAATGAGGAGCTGCCTCATTTCCTGGTTCTCAATTAACTTCAACATCCTTCAGGCTTCTGACATAGACATGGCAGTTTCTGAGTATCTCATCATGGAGGTGCTCCGAAAAGCTGTCATGAACCCCGAACACCTTCATTCCTGCCTTCCTTGCTCCAAGCATGGCGGCCGGAATGTCCTCAAATACAGCGATAGATGAGGGACTAAGCTCAAGCCTGTCCGCAGCCAGGAGATAGACGTCCGGTTCAACCTTGGTCTTTCCTGCCATATCAGTAGTTACTACCACATCAAAGTAATGTCTGATATTTCGGGCCTCCAGACAAGCTTCGAGTATCTCCTCAGAGCTTGAGGTCGCAAGGGCTATCTTGGTGCCCTTTTCCCTGAGCTTCATAAGTATCTCCAAAGCGCCTTCCTTCAGCATAACATTATCACGATAAATGGATTTCACTGAATTGTTCCACTGGTCTTTTATCTCTTCGATTGTTTCAACTAGATTGAAGGTCTCCTTGAAGTAGACTGCAGTCTCATGGAAGCTCTTATGGGCAATCCTTCTCATAAGCTCTTCGGGTTCAAGGTCTATGTTCCTCTGAACCAGAAAGTCCTCATCCACTTTTCTCCAGACCCACATGGAGTCAACAAGAGTACCGTCAAGGTCAAATATTACACCCATTACGCCATCAAGCATTCTACACTCTCCCCAAAATCATAAAATGGACCACGACAGCATAGGAGGTACCGACTACCGCACCGGCTGCTACATCCGAAGGGTAGTGGACGCCAAGATATACCCTTGACATTGCAACCAAAGTCGCCAACATATAGTAGATAAATGAAATAAGTGGGCTTGATGTAAGAAGCGCGACGGTGGCTGCCAGGGTGAATGCAGCTGCAGTGTGCCCTGAAGGAAACGAAAACTGGTCAACTCCTATCTTTATGCTGTTCAGATTGATCAGCTTTTCAAATGGCCGCTTCCTTTTTACAAAGAACTTTACCACTCCAACAGTGATCGAAGTGAAGAAGAGTGATAGGGCGGCAGCGGCAGCGAATGAATTGAAGTTCCGACCTGGAAAGAAGAAAAGCCCAAGGATTACACCAAGTGCGAAGACGTCAGAGCCAAGATAGGTTGCTCCTATGAAAAAATAGTCCAGTAACCTGGTCCTTAGCCTGTTATTGATATATAGTACAGCTGCCTTGTCAAATTCCGATATTCTCTGTATCATGGCATCTCCGAATATTATGGATTCACGCATTTGCGTCAATATATTATAGCATGAAAAAGAGGAGACTGCTAAAGCCTCCTCAACATGTGCAATGAGTCGAGAGTTGTCCCTGTGACTAAAAGGTCCTCTCGAATATCTCGGTCTTCGTGTGGTCCTTGAAGTCCTCCCTGTCATGAATGCCGAACCTACTCAGTATCTCATCGATCAAATAGGAATTGGCGGCTACCTTGATAACAGATTCCTGAGCAGTCTTTTCAACGAAAATAAGCCCGGACTCCTTTGGAATGAGACCCTTTGGTCCTCCGACACAGCCGCCGATGCAGCCCATGCCTTCAATGAACGAGACATCTCCAACCTCGCCACTCTTAACCCTGTCCAGAAGTGCCTTGCATTCCTTGACGCCGTTGGCCTGAACAGACTTGAACATCCTGTATTTCAAAGGGAACATTTCCTCTATTGCCTCACCTACCGCCACGGATACACCTCCAGTCCTTGCATAAAGCCTTCCGCCTTTGGAAGCATATTCCATTGATGGTATTCCCGACATCTTTTCAGGATCTATCCCGAGAGCATCGAACATGACTTTGACCTCCTGGAAGGTCAGTACTGCATCAATGACTCCGGCTATGTCAGGGTCCTTTGCCTCAGTCTTCTTTGCGATGCAGGGTCCTATGAACACTACCCTTACATCCTTGT
>DIXH01000018.1 GCA_002428605.1 Clostridiaceae bacterium UBA6085 | reverse complement strand
TATATTGGGCGAAAAGAAAAGCGCTTATACTGAATGCTTTTGATGATTCTAAATATTTGATGTGACAAACTCAGGATATGCTGATAAAAAAGCGGGTCACAGGTGATTGTACCTGTGCCCCGCTCATCATTTTGCTAAGCCTTTCTTATGAACGTCCCTGTCTTGCCGTTGATTCCATCCTTTGCCTTTTCAAGTAGTGTGATCAGCGCTGTGCGGTTCTCTCCCGAGGAGGCGAACTCTACTGCGGCCTGAACCTTTGGCAGCATTGAGCCAGGGGCGAAATGGCCCTCGGACATATACTGCCTGGCTTCTTCAACGTTTATGGCGTCTAGCCACTTCTCGTTCGGTCCCCTGAAGTCTATGGCGACCTTCTCAACAGCGGTAAGGATTATGAGGTAGTCAGCATTAAGTTCCTTTGCAAGCAGCGCGCTTGCGAAGTCCTTGTCGATGACTGCGGCTGCACCCTTAAGGTGGTTGCCTGTCCTTGTGACGGGTATTCCGCCTCCTCCGCATGCGATTACGATCTCTCCTGATTCAAGGAGGTTCCTTATCGTGTTGATCTCAATGATCTCCTTTGGCATCGGTGATGCAACGACTCTCCTGTAGCCTCTTCCTGCATCCTCCATGACCTGGATGCCGTTTGCTTTCGCATACTCCAGCTCTTCCTCGTTCATGAAATGTCCGATGGGCTTTGACGGATTTAGGAACTTAGGGTCATCTGCATCCACTCTCACCTGAGTTATTACAGTCGCAACCGATTTAGGTATCCCTCTACCTAGGAGCTCTTCCTTCAGAGCGTTCTGAAGGTCATAGCCGATGTATGCCTGGCTCATGGCTACGCATACTGAAAGTGGGGTGAAGGTTGGATGCTCCTTGTTGGAGCGTCCGTACTCTGCCATTGCCTCGTTGATCATGCCGACCTGAGGACCGTTTCCGTGGGAAATGACCACTTCATGTCCTTCCTCAATGAGGTCCGCTATTGCCTTTGACGTGTGCTTTACAGCTATCATCTGCTCCGGAAGGTTGTTCCCGAGGGCGTTTCCGCCGAGAGCTATCACAATTCTCTTCTTCATTTAGGAAATATCCTCCCGAGGGTTACTCGTGCTTTCTTGCCTTTGCTTCTTTTTCAAGAGCAAGTAGTGTCGCCTGCGGATTCTCGAACTTTGCAAGGAATATCATGGCTGCTATGATATATGGCTTGTAGCTTGCTTCCTTGTAAAGAGGAGTCCTGTACCTGTCAAATACTGTAGCGGCAACTTCGCCTTCCTTGCAGCTGACGCCAGATATGTCCGCCGGCAGGCAGTGCATGTAGAGGGCCTTTCCGTCCTTAGTGAGCTTCATGAGCTCTTCAGTGCACTCCCAGTCCTTGTGCTCAGCGTTCTGCCTGAGGAGTTCCTTCTCAAGTGCCTTTATACCATCGAAGTCATTGTTTGCATATAGTTCAGTTCTCTTCTCCATAGCTATGAAAGGAGCCCAGCTCTTAGGATATACTATGTCCGCATCCTTGAACGCTTCAGCCATGTTGTTTGTCTTTGTGAAGGATCCGCCTGTCTTTGCGGCGTTTGCCCTGGCGACTTCTTCAACCTCTGACATTATCTCGTAGCCTTCCGGATGTGCAAGCACGACGTCCATTCCGAATCTGGTCATGAGACCGACGATTCCCTGTGGAACTGAAAGCGGCTTTCCGTAGGATGGGGAGTATGCCCATGACATGGCGATCTTCTTGCCCTTGAGGTTCTCTACTCCGCCGAACTCATGGATGATATGCAGCATGTCAGCCATTGACTGGGTAGGATGGTCGATGTCGCACTGGAGGTTGACAAGGGTAGGCCTCTGCTCAAGGACTCCGTCCTTGTTTCCGTCCTGTACCGACTGTGAAACTTCCTGCATGTATGTATGGCCCTTGCCTATGTACATGTCATCCCTTATTCCGATGACGTCAGCCATGAAGGAGATCATGTTTGCAGTCTCCCTGACAGTCTCTCCATGAGCTATCTGTGACTTTCCTTCATCAAGGTCCTGTACCTCGAGTCCGAGAAGGTTGCAGGCTGAAGCGAAGGAGAACCTGGTCCTTGTGGAATTGTCCCTGAATATGGATATTCCGAGTCCTGACTCGAATACCTTGGTGGAGATGTTGTTCTCCCTCATGTACCTCAGGGCGTCTGCCACTGTGAAGAGTGCTTCGATGGAGTCGTCTGACTTGTCCCAGGTAAGGAAGAAGTCATCGTTGTACATTTCCTTGAAGTTGAGGCTGTTCAGCTTTTCGATATAGTCATTTAATGTTTTCATCAATATGCTCCTTTGCGTTGCTTACGCTAAATTATTATTTTGCCTGCCGGAGCCTTAAGGTAAGAGGCTGCCGGCAGGATGCTGATCTATAGGACTATTTGCAGTAGATGGTCGGAAGAGCCGCGTATACCGCTGCGCACTTCACAAGGTCTTCCTTCCAGGTCATTTCGTTAGGCGCATGTGCCTGAGCTTCCGCACCAGGGCCGAAGCCTATGACTGGTATGCCGTTTCTTCCCATTATTGCAACGCCGTTGGTCGAGAAGGTCCACTTGTCAGTGAGAGGTCTTGCCTTTCTCATCGCATCGCAGTTCTCCGCTCCGCTCCTCTCTGTACCGTAGAGTCCGGTATATGCCTCTTCCATTGCCTTTGTTACAGCATGGTCTTCCGGGATCACCCAGGTCGGGAAGTAGCACTCGATAGGATAAACGAGTCCTGTGTAGCTTGGCCTGTCATAATCGTACATGCTTACTGTGGCATTGTACTTCTTTACTGCCGGAAGGGCCCTTATCTCGTCAAGGCAGCTTTCCCAGGTTTCACCTGCGGTCATTCTCCTGTCAAGGGATATTGAGCAGGAATCCGCTACCGCGCATCGGCTCGGTGATGTGAAGAAGATCTGGGAAGTGGTCACTGTTCCTCTTCCAAGGAAGTTAGCTTCCTTGTACTCGGGATTGAACTTCTCATCAAGCATCTTGACAAGACCCTTGATCTCCTTGTCGTCAGACGCATCGTTCTCGTTGAGGTCACGGATGTTAGTCAGTATCTCAGCCATCTTGTATATGGCGTTGTCTCCTCTTTCAGGTGCCGAACCGTGGCAGGAGATACCCTGTACATCGACCCTTATCTCCATACGTCCTCTCTGTCCTCTGTAGATCCCTCCGTCAGTAGGCTCTGTCGAGACCACGAATTCAGGTCTTATGTTTCCTTCCCTTATGATGTACTGCCAGCAGAGTCCGTCGCAATCCTCTTCCTGGACAGAACCGACAACGAGAGCTGTGTATTTGTCGCTTAGGAGTCCAAGGTCCTTCATGATCTTTGCTCCGTAGACAGATGATACAATTCCGCCAAGCTGGTCTGAGGTTCCTCGTCCGCCGATTTCAGTGTCAGACTCGTAGCCTTCGTACGGATCAAAGTTCCAGTTGGCCCTGTTTCCGATTCCAACTGTGTCGATATGGGCATCGAAGCCAATCAGGGTCTTTCCAGTTCCCATGTATCCGAGGATGTTCCCCATGGGATCTATCTCGATCCTGTCGAAATCCAGAGCCTTCATCTCCGCCTCGATCCTCTTGATTACGCCTTCCTCTTCTGCGCTTTCTCCCGGTATCTCCACCAGGTCCCTAAGGAATTTGCTCATGGCCGGCTTGTAGGCTTCAGCCGATGCTTTGATCTTTTCGAAATCCATCGTTTCTTTTCCTCCATTTTATTAAATTGCGGATGCTTCCCCAGGATCATCTCCGATTTTAGTGAAGCACCAGAAATACGGCAGGCAGTTTGGTATTTATCAAATAATATTGTCAATGTAATCGATGTCTCGAATTAATGATACCATAACAGGTTTACAAATCAATAGAAAAACAAAAAAACTTTTAGTTAACAACAAAAATTTTTAGCTAATCAAAATAATCTGGTGGGAACTGCTATCAAGGCGCTTCATAGATGCCCGGTAAAGCCTTCTCTGCTTATTTTCCATGGAATATTAGCAGAATGTTCACTGCATGTTTACGGCTTCGTGGTAATATGCAGGATAATCAGGTATGGGCTTTAGCAGCCCAGAGCTTCATGGAGGTATTAAAATGGTCATTGCAAGATGGAACGGGATAGAGATAGCGAAGAGCGACAGGACAGTAGTTGTTGAAGGAAACCATTATTTTCCAAGGGAGGATGTTGACCAGAGTCTTATTGAGGAATCCGATAAGCACACAACATGCCCGTGGAAGGGTGAAGCAAGCTACTATACGATAGTTGCAGGCGGAAAGAAAAATCAGGATGCGGCATGGTATTATCCTGAACCGAAGGCGGAAGCGATGATGGTAAAGGACAGGATAGCATTCTGGAAGGGAGTGGAGGTTTCAGAGGGCTGAAAGTAAGTCAGAGAAAATTTGGTTTTGAGGAATTGGGACCTTAAAATAATAAAGGTCACCAAACAAAAAATCAGTTGACTGTAATTTTCCCGCATGTTAGTATTAATCGAATTAAATAGGCCTTTAACTGAACACGAGAGGTTTGGAAGGCGAAAACTGCACAATGTGACTGTGGTAGCCTTCTTTGCTTGCGAAGAAGGCTTTTTTAATCCTTTAAAATGTTACTGCGATAACAAGAAGGAGGCAGAACCTATGACAAATATCAGGCACCTGGTGGAACCGGAAAACTTTACCCTTGAGGAGATCGAGGATCTCATCGATAAAGGGCTCAGCATGAACGCTGACCCAAAGCCCTATGCGAACGTATGTCAGGGAAAGATAATGGCATCGCTTTTCTTTGAGCCGAGCACAAGGACCAAGCTCAGCTTTGACAGCGCCATGATGAGGCTTGGAGGACAGGTCCTCGGCTTCAGCGATGCATCGACCAGCTCCACATCAAAAGGCGAGTCACTTGCTGACACCATAAAGGTGGTAAGCGGCTACTCGGACATCATAGTAATGAGACATCCCAAAGAAGGGGCACCTCTCCTTGCTACCCACTTCACCGAAGTTCCCATAATAAACGGAGGAGACGGCGGTCATCAGCATCCTACCCAGACTCTCACTGACCTTATAACCATCAAGAAATACAAGGGCAGGCTTGATGGCATGAAGATAGGCTTCTGCGGCGACCTTAAATACGGAAGGACCGTCCACAGCCTTATAAGGACTCTTGCAAGGTTCGGGAACAAGGAATTCTACCTGATATCCCCTGAAGAGCTGACGCTCCCTTCATCGCTAAAGGCTCAGCTTGAGAAACAGGGCGTGAAGCTCATCGAGATGAGATACATCGAGGATGTTGTTGAAGAGCTTGACATACTATACATGACAAGGATCCAGAAGGAAAGGTTCTTCAACGAGTCTGACTACATAAGGCTGAAGAACTCGTACATACTGGACAGGGACAAGATAAGGACTGCGAAGAGCGACATGATAATCCTTCATCCGCTGCCAAGGGTCAACGAGATATCAAATGAAGTGGATACTGACCCGAGAGCGCTCTACTTCGAACAGGCCAAGCTTGGCGTATATATCAGGATGGCCCTGATTTGCAAACTACTGGAGGTGGGACCATATGCTAGAGGTTAAAGGCATTGACAATGGAATAGTCATAGACCATATAAGCGCGGGAAACGGAATCAGGGTGTTCAACAGGCTGCTTGCTGAAGACATCGATACCCCAGTCGTGCTCCTCATCAACGTAGAAAGCAAGAAGCTGGGCAAGAAGGACATCATAAAGCTTGCCGATGTATTCGACATAAACCTTGATATACTGGGTCTCATCGACCAGAACATAACAGTGAATGTAGTAAAGGATTCAAAGATTGTCGAGAAGTACATGGCAGTGATCCCTGACGAGGTCACAGGCCTCTTCAGCTGCGACAACCCAAGATGCATCTCAAACTCAGACTCCTATGCCATCCCGAGATTCAAGTTCTTCGAGAAGAACGGAGCTGCAAAGTACATCTGCAGCTACTGTGAAGAGATCACGAAGTTCAGGCTGTAGAATACACAAAATATTGGACTTCAAAGGACACGCGGTTGCGTGTCCTTTCCTGTTCATCTTGAAAGCATTATCCCTGTGTACACCCTCATGCTGTCTATAAGCTCACTTACCTTTACCTTTTCGTTCTCCCTATGGACGCATGAGAGGTCGCCAGGTCCTAGTATGAGGCATTCGATGCCTCTTCTCCTTAATATCGAACCGTCGGTGGTACCTGCGAAATAGGTTGTGATGAAGGGGATGCCTGCCGCAGAGTAAGCATCCCTGACCATATGGAGGCCTTCCGAATCATCGTTGACCTTCCATCCATACCTCATGTCTATGATGTCATATGTCACCTCATAGCCTGGATCTTCAAGCCTTAGCCTTTTGATTATGCCGTCGACCCTTCTCCAGATATCCCGTGGGTCATGGTCAGGCACAAGCCTTGCATCCACCTTAAGCTGAAGCTCGTCCGGGACTACGCAGGGCTCTACACCTGCATGGATCGACAAAGTCTGCCAGAAGGAGCTTCCATATTCCGTTCCTTCGCAGAGTGAAAAATCCTCCTCGTCCATGAGGTCCATTAGCTTCCTGGCAAGGTCGATGGCGTTTGCCCCCTTGCCCTGTGAGCCGTGGCCTGTGGCGCCCTGGATATATATTGTCCCGTAGGTCCTGCCTTTTCCTGCAGTTGACACCTTGAGTCCGGTAGGCTCGCAGACAATGAGGAGACCAACCCTGTCAAGGAACTCTTCTTCAAGAAGAGCCTTTGAACCCTTCATGCCATCTTCCTCGTCGACAGTTGCGATCAGGTATATGTCCCCTGGAGGGACGGCTCCACTCTCCTTTACCGCTGCCATTGAAACCATTGCCGAAGCAAGGCCGCCCTTCATGTCAGACGACCCTCTGCCATGGAGGAAGCCACCGGAAATATCACCTGAGAAGGGATCGGAGGTCCATCTCTCTGCCTCCTTAGGGCTTACAGGAACCACATCCATATGGCCTGTGAAGGCTATACCTCTCGCGTTATCCTTACCCGGGATCCTGGCCACGATGTTCCTGCGTGCCCCTTCAACCTCGAACACTCCAGCTTCAATCGAATATGACCTGAAGAAATCCAGGAGATAACGACTGACTTCATATTCGCTTCCGGGAGGGTTTATGCTTTTTATCCTTACAAGGTCTGTTGCCGTCTTAAGCAGCAGCCTCTCATATCTTCCGGTTTCAATGGGATTATCCATATCTTTTGCCTTCCTTCATATCTCTTTTTACTTCAATCCCCTTAATTATATGCCTGCATGGCCACGATTTCATCTGCATGACCAATGCCTGCTGGAAAAAACTGACAGCGTGGGCTATAATACAGTTAAGAAACTCAGGTAAAGGAAGACAGATATGGATTCAGACAAGGTCTTAAGGGACCATTCGATCAAAGTTACAAGGCCACGTGTGGCAATATATGACATACTCGTCAGTCTCGAAAAGGGAGTGGACGCTGAAGGGATATATTCCATGTGCACCGAAATGGGGCTTTTCGTAAATCTCAGCACGGTCTACAGGACCCTTGAGCTTTTCGAGGAAAAGGGACTTATTTCCAAATATGACCTGGGTGAGAAGAAATACAACTACAGCCTGAAGAAGGGCAGCCATATACATACCCTGGAGTGCTCCAGCTGCCACAGGCTCCTTGACCTTGAATGCCCCATGAAGCAGATCGAGGAGCTGGTATCAAGGGAGACAGGATTCCACCTGACTGAGCACAGGCTTGAGCTCAAGGGGATCTGCAGCGAATGCATGGCTAAGGGAAGGAAGGACAGATGATAGGAATAGTCAGGAACAACCGTGTACTCTTCGGACTGATAACCTTCGTATTCCTGTTATCAACGGCAGCGATGCTGTTCGACCTGGAAATAAAGCTAGGGAACATATTCAACTTTTCGAGGGAGAACTTTGGGATCAACCTTACTGTATTCTTCGCGATGATAGCACTTGCAACAATCACGGACAGGAACCTTAACAAAAGAAGAAGAAAATGAGATTTCCACCCACGACAGCAGGTACATGCAGATTGCCTCATCGGGGTGTTTTTTCTTGGGATCTGCTCTTCTCGTATGAATCCTGAGTTTGTCACATCAAATA
>DIXH01000009.1 GCA_002428605.1 Clostridiaceae bacterium UBA6085 | reverse complement strand
GCAGCCTCCGCAGCCTTCTCTGACAGGATGCTCCTGCCAAGGTTAGTATGGATCACGACTCCTGTGGCGTTTATGACGTTTCTAAGGCTGCTCCTTGATCTCTCCTCAATGCACCTTTCAGTGAAGAAGCATATCGTATCCAGGTCAATACTGATGTTATCTCCCTCACCTCCCGCAAGTATTGCAGCCCTCATGGAATCCAGGCCTTCCCTGGTACACAGCTTTACAAGCTTTTCTCCATATTTTCGGCAAAGGTCCTGGAATCTCTCGTCCTTCAATATGAGGTCCAGCTTTGGAATGTTTCTCAGTCTGTCCATTGAATGCTCCTTGTATCAGCCCAGGCCAAGCGGATCATGGTCCTTAAGATTGACTTGATCCTCCCGGTGCTTTATCCCCTATATTATATATCACAATCCTGATTTTCTCACCCTACTTCGAGATACTCCTTCAGCTTCTCCAGGGTCTTGTCCCCTATCCTGTCCACTTCAAGGAGATCCTCAATGGTTTTGAATTCGCCGAGCTCTTCCCTTTTCTTCAGAATGTTATCTGCTGTAGCAGGCCCTATGCCCGGGACTTCCATGAGCTGTTCCCTTGTTGCCGTGTTAACATCGAGCTTTCCTGCCTCATCGGATGGTGCCTCGGAGGGAAGGGGCTCCTCACCGACTGCCGGTATGACATATGACTCACCGTCCCTGAGCTTCTTTGCAAGATTCACAGACCTCATGTCAGACATGTCCGTCTTCCCGCCTGCAAGCTCAAGGAGGTCATTCAGCCGTTTGTCCTTAGGGATCGAGTACACTCCGGGACGTGCAACCGCCCCCTTTATCTCAACGATTATCTCCTCCATGAGTTCATCAACCTCGTCTCCGTCAGTTACAACTACCTCCACAGGATCGTCTTCATATATCTCGGCTGAACATGCTGAGGGAGCAAACAGCAGGATAGCTGACATGGTCAGCAATTTCAGTGCCTTGAGTATTTTTTCAGGGAACGCCATATTATCACCTCGGTTATATTATGCATATTTAAGCCGGTTTTTATGGATGCGTATTGCATATTTTGCTATAATTATCTACATGGGGTGATTTTTTTGAAATTCAACAGGGTAAGCAAGGGCTTGGCAGCCGTTTTATTGGGTATGGTCATATTATCGGGGAGCACTGAGGCAAGGGCTTCATCAGTCATAGCAGGAACGACGCCTCCGGAGATACTGTCTGAGGCTGTGGTGCTCATGGACGGTGAAACAGGACAGGTGATCTTCGGTAAGAACGCTGACATGCAGCTCATGCCTGCATCAACAACAAAGATGATGACTGCGCTTCTTGTCATGGAGCATGCAAAGCTGGAGGACATAGTAACTGTAGGCAAGAATCCGCCTTATGCGGAGGGAGCCTCCATGGGATTCAAGGAGGGCGAACAGGTATCAGTCAAGGACCTGCTCTATTCCATGGTTCTTCATTCGGCCAACGATTCCGCTGAGATACTCGCAGAGCACATTTCCGGTTCTGTGGAAGAGTTTGCGCTTCTGATGAACGATAAGGCCAAGGAGCTTGGGGCGAAGAATACTCATTTTGCCAATCCTCACGGGCTTACAAATGAGGAACACTTTACTACAGCATACGACCTGTCCCTGATCTCAAGGGAAGTCGCAAAAGATCCGTATCTGGTGGATATCTTCCATACCTCCATATACAAGCTTGGACCTACCAACCTTACTCCTGAAAGATGGGCTTCGAACAAGAACTCGCTTCTCAAGAAAAGCGATGACCTGTATTACGAACCTGCTTTGGTTGCGAAGACAGGCTATACTCCTGACGCCAGGTATGCTTACACGGCAGTCGCAAGCAAGGATGGAAAGACATACATCGTCTCCATACTCAAGTCGACCAGTCAGGCCCAGTACTACAAGGAAACCCTTGAACTGTTCAACTGGGCATTCGAGAAATGCAGCGTAGTCAAGCTTTACTCCAAAGGGCAGACACTTAAGACTGTGACGCTAAAGAACGGAGACCAGCTGCAGCTTCAGGCTGAATGCGATTTCTATGTGATAAGCACTGATGGCGAAATTGATGCAAGCCCCATGCTGGTATACGATGAAACATCTGTCTTCGATGGAGAGTATGCCAAGGGTCAGGTAGTATCCGAAGCCTCTGTGAGAGTGAACGGAAGCGATGCAGGAACACTTAAGCTTGTAGCGGCATCTGATGTGTTCATAAAGACTCCTCTTGCTCCGGAAGCAGGGTTCACCATACCTAAGGTACTTGTGGTAGTAGTGATGGTGATAGTAATACTCATTGCGGTACTCCTGACAATCAGGATGATCAACCTGAGAAGGAGAAGGCGAAGAAGGAGCAGGCGCACATCCCAGAAACTCAGGGAATACAAGGAACGACAGATGGGAAGAGCATCAGGCCAGGAGAGGGATAGCATCTACTGAAGAGGATGACCTGAAAACGGGGTTAAGGGCTACTGAAAAATCAAGAAAAAATAAAAGCCGTCCTTCCGGGAAGT
>DIXH01000090.1 GCA_002428605.1 Clostridiaceae bacterium UBA6085 | reverse complement strand
GTCTCCGAACTCCAACATTTATGAATTCTATTTTGCTTACGAGACTATAGCCAAGCATCCGCAGCTTTCCAGATATGATGCCCTTGCACTAAGTATCGCAAAGACAAGAGGATTTGTATTGCTGACTGGAGATAAGAGGCTTCGGACTGCTGCATCAGAAGAGGGGGGTAGAGGTCAGAGGAACAATTTGGGTTTTCGATGAGCTACTCAGGCAGAATGTTCTTTCTGAGGGGGAATATGTTAGGTTCATGAAAGAGCTTTTAAAGAATAACAACAGTGTAATCAGACTTCCTTCATCAGAAATCGAAGCAAGAATTGCCAGTTACGATTTATAAAATGCAATATTTATGCGAATTGCATGAAAACAACATCCCGGTTTCAAGCCAAGTACGTTGCTTGAAACCGGGATGTTCGCTATTACTGCTTGGTTTTGGGATACTGGGGTTCATCGGTGCAACATAGCCAAGTGCTCATTTTTTAGCATCTTCATTCGGGAATCTGTGCGGAAGTCCAAGGCTATCCCTGATATCCATGAATTCAATGAGCACCTCAGCTTCTACCGGTATCCCCTTGTCCTTTCTATCCAGCCAGGCAAGGTGTTCCTTCTCACCAGCTGTATAGATCTTATCTTCACCAGGTGCAAGCTTTGAGGCCCTTAGCTCCCTCAGTATGTCGCCTGCTGTCTTCCTGAAGGTTTCCAGTCCCATGAAGGCTTCTGTGTCAATGGCCATGAAGAAGTGTCCGAGGTGATAGGGGATCTTCTCCCCCTTTTCTCCGATCCCATTAAGCATCTTCATGTAGCTTCCGGCCTGCAGTGCAGCGCTGAGTATCTCAACGACAGTCGCGTATCCGTATCCCTTGTAGCCGCCAAGCTCTTCCCCTATACCTCCCAGTGGAGTCAGGGCAGAATCTCCATTGACAAGGTCGATGAGTATCTGCCTGCTGTCGGTCCTTGGCTTGCCATCAGACCCTATAACCATTCCAGATGGAGTGTCCTTTCCCATCCTCGCATAATGCTCGATCTTCCCCCTCTGGGTTATGCTGGTAGCACAGTCTATTACGAACGGGAAATCCTCGTCTGTAGGAAGTCCTATGGTCAACGGATTTGTACCCAGCATGTTCTCCACTCCGAAGGTAGGTGCTATGGAAGGCCTCGCATTGGTGCCGGTGATCCCTATCATGCCTTCCTTAGTTGCCATCGTCGCATAATATCCGGCAATTCCGTAATGGGTTGAATTCCTTGCGGCAACCATTCCCATTCCATACTTCCGGGCCTTTTCGATTGCAAGCTGCATGGATCTGTATCCAACAACCATTCCCATCCCGTCGTGCCCGTCGACCACTGCTGTCGTTGCAGTCTCCCTGATTATCTCAAATTCCGTGACCGGATTCTGTATGCCGCTCCTTATCCTATCGATGTATATGGGCTTGAACCTGTTGCAGCCATGACTGTCTATCCCTCTCCTGTCGCTCTCTACGAGGACATCAGCACATATTGCGGCATCCTCAGGCGGCACCCCTGACTTTATGAAGGCTGATGCTATGAAATCAGCTGCAAGCTCAAACGAAACATAAGTCTTGTCCATGATAACCCTCCTGCGAATTCCTCCAATTGGTTCCAACCGGCAACTCAATCTCTTAACCTGATTCTACAACCTTTTGCCTTTACTTGCACCTATATGTGCGAGAAGAGGATGTGATCATGCAGATCCTCTTTTGAAACATATGAAAAGGCAGCCTGATGACTGCCTTTAGCCTACTCTACATCTTCCCTGATTGTTCTGACACGATTGACCTTCACGCTGTCATCCGCCAGGGAATACCATGAAAGTATTCCATATATGCCTGATATCTCGCTTTCTCCCAGTACAGTACGCCTTCCTGATATGTCTGATGCAAGGGCTGATTTCAGACTGTTTCTCCTGAGTACCGAGGTGTTTCTTGATGAATAGCTGATCTTATTGAGCTCGCTCCGTTCGCTGAAGACAATATAGGAAAAGAAGCTTTCAGGTCCTACATCCCGAAGGTTCTCCATAAGAGCATATATATGCTCTCTGTTCTGCCTGACCGGATTATAGAAGGAGATCTTCTTGCCGTCATTAAGGCACTGTGTCCAGTTCCTGTCCTTCTCGTCACCTGTTATCAATCCGCTGCAGTTTTTGGATTCGAACACATAGATACCGGTAGGATGGACCATGAGAAGGTCGATCTCAGTAGTCCTTCCGTTATCAGCAGGCAGATAAATGTTTGTCAGTATCCTGCTTCCCTCTCCAAGGCTCTCAAGCAGTTCGAATACAAGGAATTCACCATATGCCCCCTTGTCAGTCATGGTCCTGTAGAACCTGTTCCCGGTTGACAGCGAATATCCTGACCTGGAGAACCTTATGAACAGTCCATAAATCTTAATTATAAGCATTATTATCGGTATTAAAGCAAGGTAGAACAAAGGCATTATATTGGAGATGATTATTTCAGAAATACTCATGATATCTCTCCTTCTATACAGTGCCCTAATTATATCATCAGTTTAGCTACCGAACAATCTAATGAATATTTTGCAATCTAAAAAATATTTTGTATGAATATCAGATATGACTATGAATATTTCTGAATATGACTAATCCTATCTGCCAATTTGCCTTAGCATTCTTTGACATGCAAGTCCCGGTGGAATACAATTATCCTAAGCAGGAGAATATCCTTCAATATCCACACGAGGAGTGATTTAGATGCCTGACACCAGGACTGTAACTTCAAGGCACCGCAGACCGCTTGTTATAATCGGACTCATTTGCGCATTGTCTCTCCTTGCTTCGTGCGGCTCAAAACCAGTTGCCCCGACTGCCACTGCAGCTCCTACAGCCGCACCAACTGCTGCTCCTACATCAACCGTCCCTTCAACGCCGGACCTTCTGTCACAAAAGATAGTAGACATCATGAAGGATGGGAAGTACACGATGACAGTCAAGATATTCGCAACGATTAACGGCGAGCTTGAGGATGTCATGGAAACTACCATGTCCATGAACGGTTCTGAGATGGCAAGCAAGATAGAGCTCAGGGACAGTATGACGATGAGCACTGTAATGAAGGATGGCAAGATGTATATTATCAGTCATGACATGAAGACGGTGATGGTAATGGATGCCTCAAAGCCGGTACCTGCTGACACGCCTCAGACCCCGGAAATCAAGCTGGACGGAATAATCTACAAGGGTAGTGGAAAATCGGATTTTCTCGGAAAGATGCTAGACTATGAGGAATATTCAACCGACGGCGGAAGTGTCAGGTACTTCTTCGATGGAAGCGACCTCAGGGGGATCGAATACACCAGCGGCAGTACAAAGACCCTGATGGAGATTTCAAAGCTGACTGACTCTATTGATGACAGCATGTTCACTATTCCTTCTGACTACAAGGTTACTAACCTAAACATACCATAAAAGTTTGCAGGAAGGTCAGGCGAAATCCTGGCCTTCCTTTGAGGTAAAGGATGAAAAAGCTCCTGTGGATCATTTCGTTATTAATTGCATTAATATTTTCAACAGGCCTTGTCATTGAAGGTTCCGCTTCTCGGAAGGTTGTATTTGCTTCGGGCGAAACAGAGGCATCACAAATCACTCTTGAAAAACCAGTATTCAGAAGTATCCCCCTTCACCATCCCTCTCCCTACTATTACATGGACCTTGTAGAGCTTACGAGCCTTGATGACACCTTCATAATAGACCAGAGATATGCGACCAGGGACAACTTTACGGGACGGATCCACTACGACACTGTCCTTTGTCTTATCCATAAGGACATTGCAGCAAGGCTCCTAAAGGCTCAAAGGCTTGCCAGGGCAAAAGGGCTGAGGATAAAGGTATTCGATGCCTACAGGCCGGTCTCTGTGCAGCAGAGCCTGTACGACTCCACTCCCAAGGAGCTCAGGATGTATGTTGCCAAACCCTCATCAAGCTCTCTTCACCCCAAGGGTCTGGCTGTGGATATTACCCTTGTCGATTCAAACGGCAGGGAGCTGGATATGCCTTCAAAGTTTGATGACTTCAGCATCAAGGCTCACATCGACTATGATGGGGCCACAGAACGGCAGAGAAGCAACCGTTCCCTTCTTATTGACATAATGGAAAGAAGCGGCTTCAAGGTGAACAAGAGCGAATGGTGGCACTATTATGTACCTGAAAGCGCTGCTTATCCCCTGCTTGATGTTCAGTTCATTCATTTCCTGAGGGCAAGGTCCGGCAGGCTTGACTATGACTATACTGACACCTATGTGCATTTCCCATCAGAACCCTTGTATTTCAGGGTATTTGCACCTGAATAAGCCATAAAGTATGGAAGAGCCTTGTCCAGCATTATTATGGACAAGGCTCTTCCTGATTTTGTCTTTTCAAGCTATTATTTCAGTGCATACTTTACTCCAAGTGCAGCAGCATAACCTACTATGCTCTGGCAGTTCTTCTTCCTTTCTCTCGAATGCCAGTCCGGAAACTTGCCAGTTATCTCCCTGCAGCTTACGGTTCCATACTTTTCTTCAAACTCTTTTACAAGTGAACTGAATATGCTGTAGATTCCATTCTCGCCGTAAAGCTCCTCTACCCTTTCGTCCATAGTCTCTTTAGCCTTCGGGTCTTTCCTGCCTTTAACAGCAGCCACTGACATTGCAGCACCGAGCATAGCTCCGCAGTTGTTCTTAGTCATTCCAATCCCGCCACCGAAGCCTGAAGACAGTGCAATGACTTCACGCGGTAGGTCAGTTAATCCAAGGTCAAGGAAGCTCTGGAATACGCACTCGGAGCAGTTGAGCCCTTCCCTGAAATAGCCTTTAGCCGCCGCCTCAGCCCTTTCCATCATCACATCAACCTTTGTTACATCGCTTCCCGCCATTTTTACCTCCAGGTCTACTGATACTCAGGTATTCTTATATCCATAATACTATGTTAGCAAACCTCTAACAACAGAAATCCCCGCAAAGAATTTACGGGGATAAAATCATCTGTTCTGATGTTTTCAGATCAGTATCTTTGCCAGTGCAAGAGCCTGAGTAACTATGAAACCTGAAGCGTAGTATGCCATGAACTGAACTCCGGTATGAATCCCGAAAAGGTTATGGAGAAGT
Organism: Clostridiaceae bacterium UBA6085; assembly: GCA_002428605.1. Taxonomy (GTDB): domain Bacteria; phylum Bacillota; class Clostridia; order Clostridiales; family Clostridiaceae; genus Youngiibacter. Next base: position 11,555 of record DIXH01000090.1, on the reverse strand, counting down.
CCGCCGAAAATGCCGATGCTGACAGCGACGAATATTCCGAGTATGCCGGCCTCGTAGAATGCAAGCATGCATATGAGTCCGATGAAGGCTCCTATTAGCGCTTCATGGCTCACTGCCCTGAACATGAGTTCAGTCCATGATCTTGCCTTCTTTATTGCTATAGGGAATGCGAACAGTGCTCCGCCAACTATGCCTATTAATCCGAAAATAAAGTAGTCTGGTATTGAGAGAAGCTGTGCAAGATTATTCAGCGGTTCAACTGAAAATCGCGGTGGTGCGTTGAACAGTGGCGCTCCAGGTCCTGCTGCAACCGGGCTTATCGGGAGACCTGCAAATGCTATGAGAGGTATGATGAATTCACCAAGGTATGTGCTGTTGCTTATGGAATCCTGGACACCAAGTGTTGTGGTAACCCTTTCATATAGTTCCTTACACTTTCCATTTATGATCTCACCCAGCATTACAGTCATTCCAACAGGTGAGAATGTGAATGTACAAGCTCCTATTGAAGACATGAGAAGTATCGTCTTGTTTTGCTTCTTCGTGAATATTTTAAAGGGATTAGGAAAAAGACCCTTCTTCTTGCTTGAATCAGGTGCAAGCCAGATTGTTGAAGGCTTGTTCCTCCTCTGCTTGTCTCTCTGACTGGGTATGAATATGTTGAAAACTTCAGCAATCATTGGTCCAATTGTGATTCCCATAAATATTGAGATGAATAGTGTTTTACCGACACCTTCAACAGCTATCCGCTGGAATCCCTGTATAAGGAATGCGAAAGGGAATATTGCGATTACTGCACCCCATTTTGCTTTAGACATATAACCGATAGCCATAGCTCCAATTGTAAATATGAGTCCGATATATGGCTTTACCATGTTACCGAGAGGTGCCATTAAAAGTGCAAACCCAATTGCCACAACAAGTCCTGTGAATGATCCAATGAGAGATCCAGCTGCCATCTTCCTCATTGCAACATGAGGGATTCCCAGCCTTTTCGCTATGGAGCTGTTGAGAACCATCGGCACAGCCATGGTGCTTCCAGGAAGAGCTGCCATTGCGGTAGGTATGGTATGGCTGATCTGCATTGCTACGATGATACCAATGAACCAGGCGAAAAGCACCTCTCCTGGCAGACCCATGAGTACTAGAATGAGTGTAACTGGAGCCATTGTTGCTGTTTCATCAGTTCCAGGTATGATTCCGATGATTGTATACAGCACCCCTCCAAGGGTTGCCGCTATGAAAGCCTGAAGTAATAACATTTATTTGCCCCCCTTTGCCTTTACCTTGTATTCTGGTTTATAGTTTGGCGAGTCTTCAGGGACAAGCTCGAGCAAGCTATAAAGCTCAAACTCTTCCATTTCAGCAATAATTGCGGGATCGACATTTCTAAGCGCATTGATTTCATCCTCTACAGTCATCCCGGCAGCCTTGAGAATCTCCTCGATATTCTCATTCTCGAACTTTTCTTCCACGATTCTCTTAGGTTTGAATAGTTTTGCTGAAATGACTCCAGACGCTATGCAACCTACTATACCGATAAGTAACGAATAGCCTTTTGCAAGTCCGACATCAAGGCCATCGATCTTAAGGAAGATATTCCTGCCTATAAGGTACATGCCCATGGTTAATCCTATACCAAGTATTGATGCAATCATTAGTTCCCTGAGATCGACGGTATCGCCCCAGACTTCAGTTAGCTGGACCTTTTTGTTTTCCATTCTGCTTCCCCCTGATTTATATAGTTATTTATTCTCGTATTCCTTCAGAAGTTCCTGGGCATACTCTACCCTTACTTTCTTCTCTGATACCATTCTCTTTACAATAGCCTCGAGCACGTCTCCGGTAGCACCAGCTACAGCTGCTATGTTCCTGGCATGAAGTCCCATGTGACCTCTCTGTACTCCTTCGGTGGCAAGCACCCTTACCGCAGCAAAATTCTGAATGAGTCCGAGTGATGCGAAAACCTCACCAAGTTCTCCTGCTGACTTAACACCCAGTATCCTGACAGCTGCTTTTGCCTGCGGATGGACCTTGGTAGCACCTCCAACCAGACCGACTGCCATTGGAAGCTCTATTGTACCCACCAGGTCCCCGTTCTTGTCCTTTTCCCATGTCGAAAGCGGCTTGTATGAACCGCTTAAGGAAGCATAAGCATGAGCTCCTGATTCAACCGCTCTCGTATCGTTGCCGGTTGCTAGGACTGCAGCTGATATTCCGTTCATAATTCCCTTGTTGTGAGTTGCCGCCCTGAATGGATCAGCCTCAGCAAATGCATAGGCATCTATAATGGCATCTACGACATGTTCTCCCCCAAGACTTTCCTTGCTGAACTTGGCCCGTGCCCTTGCAAGCCTGAAAATCGCCAGGTTCGATAGGATCCTCAGGTTCACACGGCCACCGGTTATTTCCTCGATGAATGGCGAAATTCCTTCAGCCATTGTATTTACCGCATTGGCTCCCATTGCATCAAGAGTATTAACCTTCAGGTGAACTATCAGCATGTCACCGATTATGGATGATTCGACGACCCTCGCCTCTACATCTACTACTCCACCTCCAAGTTTTACAAGTACTGGATCCATTTCATTGCATTTTTCAGCGATAGCCTTCCTGTTTTCAAGGACCTTTATTTTCGCATAATTGGCATCCTCAATATCTAGAACCTGTATCTGCGATATCATTACTGTTCCGCTGTTGCTTGCAAATATACCTCCATTCTCTCTCGCCATCTTGGCTCCGTTGCTTGCAGCTGCAATAACCGAGGGCTCTTCAGTAACCATTGGAATAAGATAATCCTTCCCATTTATCAGAAAGTTAACTGCAACACCCATTGGGAGAGAGTATCTTCCGATGACGTTCTCAACCATGTGATCTGCCATATCAGGGGTGAGTGCATCAGGGTTACTCAGAGCCTCGGACTCTTCCTTAGTCAAGCCCGCAAATTCAACTACCTCCTTCAATCTGTCCTCAATAGCAAGTTTGTAGAATCCTTTGTATTCGCTGTTCTTCATATTCTCCTCCTTATTCTTCCCGCTCAAGCTTCATTCTCAAAAGTGCTGTATACATAGTCTTGCCGAGATTGTCCATCCTGATGGACATTGTGGCTCCACCACCAAGCGCTTTGTCCATTACAAAGTTGAAGCCCTTTAGGGACTCGACCTCGTATCTTACCACATCACCTTTCACCATGTCCCCGAAATAGGCCTTTACCCTTTCGGCTGTAAGTTCCTGCTTCAGGAATTCATAGTCTTCCGGATTCCTCGCGAACATACAGATATTGCTTCGGTCTCCCTTATCACCCGACCTTCCGTGTGCCAGGTCTTTGAGATAGTATGTCTTCTTCATGCTACACAACCTCCAGAATGTTTGCTGAAAGAACCACACTTGACTTAGGCACCGCTGTCGGCCATAGTGCGATAACCTCGCTCACTTTGGACCTTCCTCCGAACAGAGCTCCACCTGGAGGTCCGTTCAGTTGAAGTGGCGCTATCTCAGGTATTATCTTCTCAGCTTCTGACTTGTCCTTCGTCCTTATCGCTATCCTAAGGATCACCTCATTGAGGTCTTTGACTCTTTCCTCTGACATGTCAGCAATTGACAGGTGGAGAGAATTGAGGCCTACATAATCAATCCTGACCTCTTCGGTCTTCATGTTTTTCTTCCTCATCTTCTCCATTACAATTTCAGAAGCAAGTTTTGCTTTGTCGTATGCATCAGGCCATGCGAAGCAGTAGAACGACTCCACCTTGAAGCCTTCTGAGTATCCTACGCAGAGCTTGAGTGTGTCAGGCGCTGGCTTTCCTTTGATGTTGGAGACCCTCACCCGGTTTTCTCCGATTTTTTCAACAGTTACACGACTGACATCTGCTATGACATCAGGAGTTATATAGTTTGCTGGATCATGGATCTCGTAAAGCAGTTGCTCCTTTACTGACTGTTCAGTAACCAATCCTCCAGTGTCAGGTGTCTTCGTTATCACTAGGCTATCCTCGGTGACCTCCGCTATAGGGAATCCGAGATCTGCAAGGTCAGGTATTTCTCTCCAGTTGTAGTCACAGTTTCCGCCTGAAACCTGACCGCCGCATTCTAGAAGGTGTCCTGTGATTATGCCTTTCGCCATGTTGTCATAGTCATTTGGATCCCATCCGAATTCATGTATGAGGGGTGCAAGGAAAAGGCTTGAATCTGTTGCCCTTCCAGTTATAACAACATCTGCACCTTCCTCCAGGCACTTAAGTATCGGTTCATGTCCGTGATATGCATTTACATTATAGATCCTGTCAAGGATTCCGGTGAATTCTCCCTCATTGTCCATGTTCACGAACTTTACTCCACTTTCGATAAGACCAGGCAGCTTTTCTTTGATGTCGTCACCAAGAACGTAACCTATCTTCAGTCCCTTAAGCCCCTTTGCACTGGCGATCTTTTCAATTTCCTTTACCGCTCCTGTGATATTCATCCCACCTGCATTGGTTATTATCTTTATCTTCTTTTCATAGCAGGTCTCAGCAATCTTTTCATACAGGGTTATGAAATCCTTGGCAAAACCTGCATTAGGGTTCTTGTTCTTCTGTTTCTGCATTATTGACAGAGTTAACTCTGCCAGATAGTCGCATGCGAGATAGTCAATTTTAGCCTTTTCTACCATTGCTATGGCACCGTCATTGGTATCTCCCCAGAATCCCTGTCCACCGCCTATATATACAGTCTTCATAAAATCACTCCTAGTTTCCATATTCACTGCTCTTCGCGCGTAAAGCGCAGTCTAGTCTTTCAACTTCTGAACTCTTATAAGCAAACGCCATGCCAAATATCAATGAATTAGAAAATAAATGCGTAAGGACGTTAAACGTATTCATTTAGTTAACTTTTTTTGGAAATAGTAAATGGCGAAAACAGCTTTCCATGATATCTGGAAATTGTGTTTCCGCCAACTTATGCCAATAATGGCACTTTAATAAAAAATAATGTATCTATATTGGCATTCTGTTTACTTTATGGCACAATGCCGTTTTCCTTTAATTTTCTGTAGAATGTTCTCCTGCTTAAGCCAAGTAGCTGCATTGCCTTGGTCCTGCTTCCTGATGACCTTTCCAAAGCTTCGAGCATAAGCTGCTTTTCGGCTCTGGCCATGTATCTCACATAATCAACATCTTCATTTAGTAGTGTTGACACTTGTGATGGTTCATCAGGTTCTACCATTTCAATTTCCAAAATCCTGACAGGAAGGTGCTCCCTCATTATGCTTGGACCCGAACATAGAATTACGGCATGTTCTATGCTGTTCTGAAGCTCTCTCACATTACCCGGCCATCCATACCTTCCAAGTGCACGATATGCCTCATCGGAAATTGTGAGCTTCTTTTTATATTTTGCACAGAATGTATCCGCAAAATGGTTCGCCAGCAGGATGACGTCATTCCCCCTGTCCTTAAGAGATGGTACGGTAAGATTAACCACGTTCAGTCTATAGTATAAGTCTTCCCTGAATTTCTTCTGTTTGATCAGTTCAGGAAGTGGCTGGTTTGTCGCAGCGATAATCCTCACATCCACTTCGACATTCTTCTGTCGCCCTATCTTCTCAATTTCACCTCGTTCAAGCACCCTAAGAAGCTTTGCCTGCATCTGCAGTGGCATATCGCCAATCTCATCAAGGAAAATCGTACCTTTGTTTGCCAGCTCGAACTTACCCATCTGGCCACCCTTTCTGGACCCGGTGAAAGAACCTTCCTCATATCCGAAAAGCTCACTTTCGATAAGGGACTCAGGTATTGCACTGCAGTTGACAGTAATGAATGGCTTGCTGCGTCTTTCTGATGTCATATGTATGAGTCTTGTGATGACCTCTTTGCCTGAGCCATTGGTTCCACTTACAAGGACTGCCGCATCAGTCTTGGCAACTATCCCCGCCTGGTCAAGTATCCTGATGAAATTCGGGCTGTTGCCGATTATTTGTGCTCTCAAGGCTTCGCTCTCAGCTTCTTTTTCCCTGTGGTACTCCTCCACGATACCTGAATATCGCTTGACCTCGTTGTTCAGGTTATCAATTTCAGTTATGTCAGTGAATATCGAGAAAGCTCCAATTATCCTGCTTTCCTTGTGCAGAGGGCACATCCTGAGAGACACATACTTGTTGACTGATTTCACGAAGTGCTTTTCCTGAACCATCGGCTTCCCACTCCTGAGCACCTCATAAAGAAGTGCAGAACCTTCGATGTCGTAAATAAATTTGCCAACTACCTTTCTGGCCTTAACTCCTATTATCTTCTTATATGCCTCATTTATGTAGAATATCCTTCCGTTATCGTCAATGATGACAATTGCTTCCCTGAATTGATCCAGCAGGTCCATGGCTGGGAGTTCGCTGTACTTTGAAACCAGGTACCTGATGTTCGAAGCATCGACTTCACCCAGCTTTTCTCCATTCTCATCAATAACAGTCAATTGGCTTTCGTCCGTGCTGATCATGTCGTTCCGTAAGTCCTGTATGCTTGCTTCACCTATCAGTGTTGTTCCTGCTATGTCCAGAACCGATACTCTGTTTAAAAAATCCGAAACCTTCATATTTGCCCCTCATTCCACTGCGTTTGTAATTATTTTAGAGTTAAAAGCGTAAAAGAGCAACGCAATTCAGTACCCTTACTTAACTAAACTGGTTATGCAAGAAGCCCGCATCAGGCAAAGCCATGCTGCGGGCATTCATCAATATGCTATTAGCTAAAAGATGCGAAACAAAGGCATTCTTTAGAATACTATTTTGCCTTATCCAAAGCCCCTGATACTGCTTCGAGAATGGCTACTGATGTGATCGTAGCTCCGGATATGGCATCAACCTCAACTGACTGCTTTTCTATGATCTTTGCCGGTATCTGGTCGATTGCTGCTGTTCCTATGCCGGCTGTCTCGTTATGCGAAGTTACGCTGACAGAGCTGATCTTACCGCCTGCTACCTTGACCTCAACCTTGAGTTCTCCATGCATTCCCTTCATGCTGACTCCTTCGTAGGTGCCGTCCTTGAAGGCTCCCTTGGAGGCGCAGCCTGTGCTTGCAAGCATTGCTGCTGTTGCCATTGTAATTACTATAGTTCTGAAAAATTTCTTCATGTTAACTCCTTAAAATCAGATATTCTTTAGTGCCGCCTTCTGGCGCTTGATCTTTCTTTTGCTTATGATCCTGCTCATGATCACGCTTATCTCGAAAAGTATCATCATGGGTATTGAAACCAGTAGCTGGGATACCACGTCCGGAGGAGTTATTATAGCTCCTATGATGAATATTATGACTATTACGAGCCTTCTGCTTTTAATGAGCCATTCGGGCTTCAGCAGTCCGAGTCCGGTGAGCAGTGATATTATTACCGGAAGCTCGAACACAATGCCGAATGAGAGCAGAGTTGAAAATATGAATGCCAGATAGTTCTGTACTGATATGGTTGCGCTTATTGCCTGGCTCTGGTCCACTCCTGCGAAAAACATCAGAAGCATGGGGACTGCCACAAAATAGGAGAAGGCAGTACCGCATAGGAAGAAGAAGAGTCCTGCAACAAGAGAAAAGAATACCAGCCTGTTCTCATGCTTCTCAAGTCCCGGCCTAACGAACCCCCATACCTGATGCAGTATGACAGGTGATGAGATCACAATTCCGCATATTACAGAAAGCCTTACATATTCCATGAACAGCTCCCCTGGAGCTAGATATACGAGCGTATAGTCAAACGCCTTTGCATTTGAGATCAGTATGTCCACTATCTCGTCGCAGAAATTGAAGCTTATTACAGTAGCCAGTACAAATACCACCACTACTATGATAAGACGGTTCCTGAGCTCCTTCAGGTGGTCCACAAGGCCCATGTCCTTTCCATTATTGGCAGGCTTTTTCTTCTTCTTCAAATTCACCGTCTCCTATGCTACTCAGCAGTGTTCTCATCACTTCCTGCGACGCCTTCCTTGAAGTTCTTTATGGATTTACCAAAGATGCTACCAAGCTTAGGCAGCTGCTTCGGTCCGAATACTACCATCACTATTGCAAGTACTACAAGCTGTTCTGTTGTACCAAGTCTTCCGAACATATTCATTCTCCTTTTAGTATCAAATAGTAAAAGCCTGAAACTCTTTTACAACGCTGCGTATTCGCCACCAACATTTTTATTGGTATCAGCCTCTGTAGTCATGGCTCTCTCTGCAGTGCTTTTGTCAGCATCCAATGTCATCTGTACTGAAGCGCTGATATCTTTTTTTAGGCTTGTCAGCGGCTCCACAGCTTCAGCAAGCGGATCCGTAACATTTTCCTTGATCTCCTCAGTGATCTTTCCTGACAATTCCTTTATCATGCTTATAGCCTTTCCAAGCTTTTTGGCATAAATCGGCATTTTCTCAGGCCCCAGCGCCAGAAGCGCCACGATTAGGATCACAATGAATTCGGTAGTTCCTATCTTCATGGGAAACCTCCACTTATCTCGTCAAAACATCAGTTTGTGTCTGTGAGGGCCGAAGGCTTATCCTTCGGCCCATTCAGACGTATATCCTATAATTTACTTGATCTTGGCAGCGTTAGCTCCCGCTTTTCTTCCCTGGTGGACTGTTCCGATTATCGCAGTTCCTGAACCTGGATAGTATGGTCCTATCCATCCGCCTGCATTAAGTCCGCCTGCGAAAAGGTGAGGTATTGGCTCTCCATTTGGCTTGAGCACCTGGGTCTCGACGTTTATCTTGACTCCGCCCAGTGAGCCAAGGTTTCCTGAAACGTTCTTGTATGCATAGAACGGTCCTTCAAGCGGTACGAGTCCGTCTATCCTATCGAACTGGTCATCCTTCCCTGCAGCTGTGTCCGCATTCCAGGTGGCAAGTGTAGCCGCAAGGTTTTCCTCATCTACAGCTATGAGCTTTGCCAGCCCTTCTATGGTATCAGCTGTAAGAACTGTCCCTGCCTTGATATCAGCTGCCACGCTTTCTTCAGTCCATGGAGCTCCGACAGCTGCAAGGCTGCTCTTTGCGAAGATCATGTAGGTAGGTCCGTTAAGCTGTGATTCCTGCTGGAATATCGCCCTGTAATGGTAAGCATAGGTTGCGTCCTCGCATACGAATCTTCTGCCCTTCTTGTTGACTATGAACGAAGGGAATACCTTGTTCTTGTTTGTAGTCGCATTTCCTGTCTTCAGGCAGAAGTCTATGCATCCGCCAAAGCCTGCGACTGCCGCTCCGAGCTCCTGTGCCATCCTTATGCCGTCTCCTGTATCAGTCTTGACTGAAAGACACAGCTGCGTGGTAAGGTCCCAGTAATGCTGCTGGCTGAGTTCCTTCGCCATCTCAACATTCTGGTCTATGCTCGCTGCTGCAAGTATGACACCCTTGTTGGCCTTTATGTTCATGGACTTGTCCCCTGATTTTGCAACGACTCCTATTACGGTACCTGTTGCATCAGTAAGGAGCTTTGTAGCCTCTGTGTTGTACTCTATGAGAGCTCCCTTGGCAAGTGCCGCCTTGAGCATGGTCTGGACGAGAAGCACTCCCTGTCCGCTTGCTCCGCCGCCCTCATATACATGGATACGGTCTGCATAGAGGGATTTGTCTATGTAAGGCACATGGTTGTGTCCGTATACGCTTGTCCATTTGAGTCCCAGGTCTGACAGCCACTTTATGTGTTCTGGAGCTCCCTTGGCAAGGTCTTTGACAAGCTCCTCGTCTATATAGCCTTCTCCACCCTTGATCCAGAGCTCAGCATGCTTCTCTGGCGTATCGTCCTTGAAGCCTGTAAGGCTCTTCTGGTATTCAGTACCGGCAGCCTGCATTACTCCTCCGGAAAGGTTTGTCGTTCCTCCTGCGATTCCCGCCTTTTCAAGGACAAGAACCTTTGCTCCGTCATTTGCCGCCTGAAGCATAGCTGCCACTCCTGTACCGCCGCCTCCGACAATAAGTACGTCTGTCTCCTTGTCCCATTTGATGGAGGAGGTAGCGGTCTTGTCATCCTGCGTGCATGCACCCAGAACACCGATCGTAGCTGCTCCGACTGCGCTTGCCGCAGCACCCTTCAGAAAGTCTCTTCTTGAAATCATGTTGAATCCCCTTTCAGATATTATGTTATATTATTGTCAATACCATAATTATCTGTTAAACATCTAACGTATTCAAGAAACAGAAAGCCTAAAGTGTCTCATCCTCCAATCAGAGGAAGTACTTGACAAAGATGGAAGGTATGCCCTTATTCAAAACATCCACCAGTTCATCAACTGACTCCTTGGCTCCTCCCATGATCCATCTGTCCGTTATCTCAAGTCCGCCGTAAATATGTGACTCAAGTGTCCAGACCACTCTCCAGTCGCTGATGTCCACACCACTCCTCCTTAGTATGTCCAGGTGAAAATCCCTGCTCATCCTGTAAATGAAGCACTTTAAGGAATTTGCATCCTGGCATCTGAAGGCGTTCTGGAAGAATTTCGGATTGTCCTTTATGACTCCGTAAATCGCGCATACCGCATCCTTCCAGGGCACACCTTCATTGAAGGTGAACAGGGTGCTTTCGAGTATGCTCTTGTAGTACGAGGTCATTACGTCATACTTATCCAGGAAATGCCTGTAGAAGGTAGCACGGCTCACCCCTGAAGATCGTATGATGTCATTGACTGTCAGGTTTTCAATTGACTTTGTAAGAAGCAGCTTGGATAGTGATTCGTAGACAAGCTGTTTTGTGGATGTAGCATCCTTAGTCATACCTGGACTCCTCCATTTATCGTTAGAACCTTGAAACCAGCATAAACCCTCTATGGAATTGGACTTAAGTGAAAATACCGCGCAATAAACAAGATATCTATATTACATTATATTTACATCTATAAATATAATAATTACCTATAATTATAATTACTTACAATTGTTAATAATTATACCATTTATTAACACATTGTTCAATTATTATCAATACTTGGCGTGTCATACAATAAATTCAAGCAGCAATACTTAATACAAAAAGGACCCGAATCGTAAAATCCAACTTAGGAGATCCAAAGCATAACCTGCTTGCATCCAAAGAAATACACTCAAATAAACTCACTCTAAATTTACAGTAAGTCTGTCACGGATCTGAAAATACACGGACAATCAGGATTGAAGACATACACAGGATTCATCGCATCTGGAACTTCAGTCACTTTATAGATATAAACCAAGAAAAGGCCCTAAGGCTTGATCTCGATCCTGCCTTAGGGCCTTCAGTCTTACTTTTTATTCTTGTCAGTCAGTTATTTAGCCTTTGTCGCTTTTTCCATTGTTGGTCTTTTCATAAAGAAACTCTATTTGTTCATCTTCTTTCTTCCCCTTGTACTTCTCTTCATCCAGGATTTCAATGGTCTCGGATTTAAGGATCAGCCACTTCAATATTCACTGTCTTGGTTGTTGTCTTTCCCTGTGGATCAGTGACGCTATAGGTAACAGTATGTATCCCTAAATTCTTGATCCGGATAGTGGTCTCTATGACTACCACCTTATCAATGATTTCTCCATCCATGCTATCCCATGCGAAAACATGGTCAAACTGATTGATGAAAAAGCTTGCGCAAA
>DIXH01000062.1:6189-6710 GCA_002428605.1 Clostridiaceae bacterium UBA6085 | reverse complement strand
ATATAAACGTTATCAGAGAAGGTCAGATATTTTGACAGAAGCCCGCAGGGGCTTCTGTCAGCTCATGAATACAGGTAATTTGAACCGGTCTGAACTAAACTTACCAATACACAATCTAAGGAGGATAACATGAAAAGTATCTACGAAGTCGCATTGGAAAAACACGCGGAATGGAAGGGGAAACTCACTGTTGAACTGAAGGCCCCTCTTGAGACCAAGGAGGACCTTTCGATCGCCTATACGCCAGGAGTTGCACAGCCATGCCTGGAGATAGCGAAGAACAAGGATGACGCGTTCAAGTACACCTGGAAGGGAAACATAGTTGCGGTCGTTTCAGACGGAACTGCGGTTCTCGGACTTGGAGACATCGGACCTGAAGCTGCGCTTCCTGTAATGGAAGGAAAGGCAGTGCTTTTCAAGAGATTCGGCGGAGTTAACGCGATCCCTATAGTCCTTGACACCAAGGATCCGGATGAGATCATAAACATCGTAAAGAAAATCGCTCCTACCTTCGGTGGAAT
>DIXH01000062.1:0-6179 GCA_002428605.1 Clostridiaceae bacterium UBA6085 | reverse complement strand
GGACTCATCAACGCTCTCAAGATAGTAAAGAAGAAGCCTCAGGACATAACTGCGGTAGTATCAGGAGCAGGAGCTGCAGGAAGCTCCATCATAAAGATGCTCAAGGCATTCGGCGTTGCAAACATATACGCCTTCAACTCAAAGGGAGTCATCCACAGGGATGATATGGAAAAGTACAACTTCGTTGTCCAGGAAATCGCCATGATGACCAACAATGACAACAAGAAGCTTACCCTTGCAGAGGCAATGGCTGAGTCAGACCTCTTCATAGGAGTATCAGCACCTAAGGTCATAACAAAGGAAATGGTAGCATCCATGAAGAAGGATGCCATAGTCTTCGCTATGGCGAACCCAGAGCCTGAGATAGGCTACCACGATGCAAAGGAAGCAGGAGCAAGAGTCGTAGGAACAGGAAGGTCAGACTTCCCGAACCAGGTCAACAATGTGCTTGCTTTCCCAGGTCTCTTCAGAGGTGCCCTTGACGTAAGGTCAAGGAAGATAACTGACGAGATGAAGATGGCTGCGGCAGAAGGAATTGCTGCTCTTATCGCTGAATCCGACATCACCGAGGAATATGTAATACCAAGTCCGTTCGACCCGAGAGTCGCTGAAGCGGTTGCAAAGGCAGTTTCAGAAAAGGCCATCGAGCAGGGACTGGCAAGATTATAGCCATAGGAGACTGATATGATCCAATGTGCAGAACTGAACCTTTCAATTGAAAAGAACAAGGAAGCGGCCGCTAACTTCCTCAAGGGCCATGGTCTCCGCATGGAGGAGCTTGAGAGGCTTTTCGTCCTTCGGGATGAAAAGGACAAATGGGTAGGCTGCGGAGGAAGGTACAGGAATGTGCTGAAGTGCTTCGCATTGGATGAAACAAGAAGGAACGAGGCGCTGCTTGACACTCTGGTCACCGCTCTCGTTACTGACAGCTACAGGCAGGGCTACGAGGACCTGTTCATCTACACAAAGTCCGGCTACGGGGAGATGTTCGCATCATTTGGCTTCTCCCCTGTCGCCGATACAGGCAACGTTGTACTTCTTCACAGAGGCCCTAACACTGTCGCAAGGGTTCTTGAAAGGATGAAGGTGGATATCTCTCCTTCTGACCTTGTGGGAGCCATAGTAGTAAATGCAAATCCATTCACAAAGGGCCACAGGTACCTTATCGAGTCTTCGAGCAGAAAGGTCGACAAGCTTATTGTGTTCGTCGTCGAGAACGATGCATCGAGGTTCCCTTTCAAAGACAGGTACAGACTTGTCAAAGAGGGAGTATCAGACCTTAAGAACGTCCATGTGTTCCCTTCCACTCAGTACATAATATCAAATGCCACCTTCCCCTCCTATTTTCTTAAGGAGAAGGAGATGGCCGACGAGCAGCATGCGATCCTCGATTCTCTGATATTCAAGGAGTATTTCGTCAGGCACTTCAACATTAGGAAGAGATTTCTGGGTGAGGAGCCCATAGATATGACAACAAACCTTTATAACTCTACCCTTCTGAAGGTCCTTCCCCCTGAATGCGAGGTAATCGTGATCCCAAGGAAGACCCTTGATGAAAAGGTCATAAGCGCATCAACAGTCAGGCGAGAACTTGACAAGGGCAATTTTGACGCCATCAGGGAGCTTGTACCGGACGTCACCTACAGGTATCTGGAGGAGAACTATGGCAGGCATTCTTGACCTGAGGGAGAAGAGGGATGAGTACGAGAGTGAATCAGTGCTCACATCAGGTAAGACCCTGATAACAGTAAGGCCAAACTTCCCGGGACCTGACAAACGTAACCTTCATTCAAATTTCGTCTCATTCACACTGTGCCATGAAATCGAATCGGCCTTGGGCATTGAAGCGATCCACAGGACACATGATGAGGAAGGGCTGATATTCTTTCTTCTGTCAGACATGGACAAGGTTGAAGCAAAGAGGATCTGCACGGGAGTTGAAGACAACCACCCTTTGGGAAGGCTTGCCGACATCGATGTGCGGGATGCTGAAGGTACGATATCCAGAAACGAAATGGGACTCCAGTCAAGGAAGTGCTACATCTGCGATGACCTGGCTGCTCATTGCACAAGGTCAGGAAGACATGGATTTGATGAAGTGAGCGGTTTCTTCAAGGAATCAGTCACAGACTATCTTGTTTCGGGAACAATGGAGACCATGATACAAAGGCTTTCCTCCTTTTCGCTGCTTGCAGAGCTATGCAGGGAATTAGGCTTTGGCTGTGTCACCGTGGAATCCAATGGTTCACATAAGGATATGGATTTCTGGACATTTTCAAGAAGCATAAGGACAGTGGCTAAAGGATTTGGCGAAATTCCGGCCCTCGGTGCAAACGATTTCGAGAGCCTGAGGAAATTCGGCCTGGAGCTCGAGGACAGGATGTTCGGGGCAACCGGCGGGATCAATACCCACAAGGGAGCCATATTCATTTACCTCATAATGATCCAGGGGCTGCTTGAAAGCGGAAGGTATGAGGATATCCCGGAGGAGATCAGAAGGATCTCAAGGCCTGTACTTGAGGACTTCGGCAAGGGCAGTGAATCCAACGGCCTTAAGGCCTACAGACAGCACGGCATATTGGGAATAAGGGGCGAAGCTGCGGGAGGATTCCCGAAGCTATTCGGTGACTACCTCGGTGTGCTGGAGGACGGTTTCGACTTGAAAAGGCTGACCCTCTCTGTGATGTCTGATGCAGATGATACGAATGTGATACACAGGGCAGGAATAGACAGCCTCAGGGAGCTGCAGTCAAAGGCAAGGCAATCGCTGCGGGATGCATCAGGAACAGGATCACTTGACTGCTGGTGCAATGAAAAGAACATCTCAACAGGCGGAAGTGCAGACCTTGTGGGAGCCACAGTCTTCGCGCACCTGATAAAGAATAACTACAAGACACTGAAAGGGGAGATATGATTTTGGAGATAGCAAAACAGGCTGTCTGCGGGACGCTTCAGTCCAACGACTGCTTCATAAGGCTCTATCCCAATGAAAATGGTATAGAGCTCGACATCAAAAGCTCTGTCATGGCCCAGTTCGGGAAGCAAATTGAAAAGGTGGCTCTGGAGACGCTCTCATCAATGGGAGTGACTTCCTGCAGGCTCTTCCTTGAGGACAAGGGAGCACTTGACTACACCATAAGAGCCAGGGTGGAAACGGCGGTGAAGAGAGCAAATGAGTAGAAGAAGTCTGCTTTTCATGCCGGGCAACAACCCGGGCATGCTGACTTCCGGCGATGTGCTGGGAGCAGATACCGTAATACTTGACCTTGAGGATGCAGTGTCACTGGATGAAAAGGATGCTGCAAGGATACTTGTAAGGGAAGCCCTTGATTTCCTCAGGTTCACACACAGTGAGGTAGCTGTAAGGGTCAATCCTCTGGACTCACCCTACTGGCTGCAGGACCTTGAGACGGTAATACCCTCTCTTCCTGATGCCATAGTCATACCTAAGGCAAGCGTCGAGTCAGTTACAACAATGTCTGAAGTCATCGAGAGGATAAAGTCGGAAAATGGCCTTGTCAAGGACATAAGCCTTCTCCTCATCATCGAGACTGCAATGGGACTCGTTGATATAAGAAACATCGCTGAAAGCTCGCCTCAGATAAAGGCGCTGCTTCTTGGAGCCGAGGACCTGTCAAGCGACCTTGGCATCAAGAGGACAAAGGGCAACAAGGAGATCGAATATGCAAGGTTCGTTGTAGCAACGACAGCCAAGGCCTTCAGGATGGATGCCATCGATACTCCGTATACGGACATTGATGATGTCGAAGGTCTGGCAGCAGACACGGCATTCGCAAAATCCATAGGCTTCACAGGAAGGCTTGCGATAAACCCGAGACAGGTGGAAACCATACTTGAAGTCTTCTCGCCTACAGAGGATGAGATAGAGGAAGCCCAGGCGATACTTTCCGAGGCGGCGGAAGCTAAGGCAAGAGGCCTTGGAGTCTTCAGCTACAGGGGCAAGATGGTCGACCTTCCTGTAATAAAGAGAGCGGAAAACCTTTTGGAATCCGCAAGAAAATGGGGGCTTGTGAAATGAGGAACTCCATAGGAAGAGAAGGCCTTGAGAATCCATTCATGGGTGCCTTCGCAAATGTAAAGGAAAGCATATACAAGCCGGTGAAGACCGACCTGACAAGCCGTCCTGAAAGAAACCTAACCCTTGATGAAGTGCTCGATAGCCTTAACCTTAAGGACGGAATGACCCTTAGCTTCCATCACCACCTGAGAAACGGCGACTATGTCCTTGACATGGTCATGAGGAGGATACAGGCAAGAGGGGTAAAGGGGCTGACAATAGCTGCAACCTCGATATTCCCGTGCCACAAGTGCCTTGTCGACATGTTCGAGGATGGCACCGTTACAAAGGTAATTACAGCATATCTTCAGGGACCTGTTGCCAAGGCCATAAGCGAAGGCAAATGCAGGGATATCTGCACCGTATGCACACATGGCGGAAGACCAAGGTCCATCCTTGAAGGTGAAATAAAGATCGACGTTGCCTTCATTGCGGCTCCCGGAGTCGACAAGGATGGAAACCTGACAGGATCTGACGGACCTTCGGCATGCGGGATCCTCGGTTATGCCGTGGCGGACGCCCAGATGGCAGACAAGGTTGTAGCGATAACAGACTACATATCTGATGAGGTCAACAAGCCGGAAATACCCGGATACATGGTGGACTATGTCGTCAAGGTCGATTCCATAGGGGACCCAAAAGGGATAGTCAGCGGGTCAACTGTAATAACCAAGGATCCTGTAGGACTGAAGATTGCAAGGGACTGTGCGACTCTTATTGCACATTCCGGACTGCTGAAGGATGGCTTCAGCTTCCAGACAGGGGCAGGCGGAATATCGCTTGCAGTTGCCAACGAAGTCAAGAAGCTCATGAAGAAAGGCAATATCAAGGGTAGCTTCGCCTCGGGCGGAACAACCGATTACCTTGTGCAGATGCTCTCTGAAGGCTTTTTTGAAAAGCTGTATGACGTCCAGTGCTTCAATCTGGATGCTGTAGAATCCGTAAAGGTCAGGGACAACCATCTGAAGATCGATGCCAACAAATATGCAAACATCAACAACCCTGACAATGTTGTCAACAACCTTGATGTGGTAATACTCGGAGCAAGTGAGATCGACCTTGACTACAACGTGAACGTGACGACAGGAACTGACGGAATAATACTTGGCGGTTCTGGCGGCCACGCGGACACTGCGGCAGGTGCGAAGCTTGCGATCATAGTGTCGAAGCTCATGAATGCCAGGCTTTCCTGCCTGGTGGACAGGGTCACTACAGTCACTACACCCGGAGAAACAATAGACATCCTTGTCACTGACAGGGGTATTGCAATAAATCCGAAGCATCAGGAGCTCATAGAAAAGCTCAAAGCTGAAACAAACCTGGAAATACTCACCATAGGCGAGCTTAAGGAAATCGCGGACGGACTCACAGGCATTCCGGAAAAGCTCAAGACTAGCGACAGGATAGTCGCTGTCAGCGAATACAGGGATGGAACCATCCTTGACGTACTCTACATGGTCTGAACGGTAAGGTAACACTTGCCGCAAGATAAATAATTTTATTGGAGGGAAACAATGAAAGACTACAAAATCATGGGCATCACTCTACCAGTTTATCTAGGACTCTTAGTTGTTCTTATCGTCTCTATCGTAATGGATGTTCTTCCGGTTGGAATGATCGGGGCATTCGCATTCATGATGATCATCGGTGCATTGCTCGATGTCATCGGAAACAACACGCCAATCATCAAGACCTACTTTGGTGGTGGTCCGATAGTTGTAATTTTCGGATCAGCAGCTCTCGTTTATTTCAATGTACTGCCTGAATCGGTGGTAAAGAACGTCAACACCTTCATGAAGGGTGGCGGGTTCCTTGATTTCTACATTGCAGCACTTATAACTGGATCCATACTCGGTATGAACAAGAAGCTCCTCATCAAAGCTTCGCTCAGGTACTTCCCGACGATAGTTGGAGGAGTAGTCGTAGCACTCGCATTCGTAGCACTTGGAGGACTTCTTTTCGGACAGTCCATGTCCGAGTCGATCGCTTATGTAGGAATCCCTATAATGGGCGGCGGAATGGGAGCAGGTGCTGTTCCAATATCAAAGGTCTTTGCAAGCGGTCTTGGGATAGCTGCAGAAGATGTGCTCTCAAAGCTCGT
>DIXH01000072.1 GCA_002428605.1 Clostridiaceae bacterium UBA6085 | reverse complement strand
TTCAGAACCAGTTGCAGATATCGTAAGCACCCCGTATATTGGCAGTGCCTTTGTAACCTTTGCCTTGCCCTCATAGAGGTCCCATGGGTCCCCGTCATGGAAGTATCCCGCGGCGCAGGCCTTGGCCGTATCGAAAACCGAGCCCCCTCCCACAGGAACTATCCCGTCCACCTTCTCCCTCTTCATGAGTTCGACGGCTTCCCTTACCTTGGTAATCACCGGATTTGGCTTTACACCACCAAGCTCTATAAACTCAATTCCGTTTTCCTCAGTGACCTGGTTACCTTGTCGTAGGTCCCGTTGGCGAATATGGAGCCCTTCCCATAAAGGAGCAGCACCTTCCTGTCGCCATATCCTGCAATGTATTTGCCTATGTTTTCTACCGTGCCCTTTCCGAACACGAGTCTTGTCGGATTATTGTAGTCAAAGTTCTTCATTCCTGTCCTCCCTCAATATATCTATGAAGCTTTTTACAACTCTTGCTGTGAACCCCCATATGACATGTCCCTCGTACTTGTAGAAGTACTGGGTGGAGACCCCTTTTGAGAATTTGTACTGCCTCCCGTTCTGAATCAGGTCATAGGGAAAATCATCCCCTATCTCCGGACTTACATCCATGTCATAGCGCATTGGCTCCGTCTCCATGAAGAATTCCAGAGGAACCTTCAGGACAGAGTCCACTTCGAAGGGACTGAAGAAGAAGTCTGTGACCTTTGTCCTTGCAACAAAAGGATACATGATCTGGCCGTAAGGACTTATAAAGAAGTCCATGGGTCCTATCACCTCAATGTCCTCCTCGCTTAGCCCCAGCTCTTCCCTTGTCTCCCTTATGGCTGCCTCCCTGGGTGTCTCCCCCGGGTCTATTCCGCCTCCGGGCAGGCATATGTCACCTGGCTGCTTCAAAAGGGTCAGAGCCCTTTTTTCAAGCACAAGCTTCTTGACTCCATCCTCTTCCACGATTATTATCATTACCGCTGATTTCCTGAACTTTCCTATAGCTTCAGGCACCCTGTCCCTGAATATCTCTAAGGGTTTCATTGCATCACCTTCCTATACTCATAATTAGATTATAGCAATATGAGAGAGATGGTGCACTTTTAGTCTTATGAACACAGTGTTAAGTTTTGGCGCATGATTTGTCACTCTTTTTCTTCAATAAATCCCTCTCAGATGGTATTATATAATAAACAGATATATATGCTTTCAAGGGGGTCTCATGGGAACTAAACTTAAAAGGCTCACAGCCTCATTGCTGCTCGTACTGATGCTCATTCCTTCAATTGTCGCAAAGGCCGCTATGCCTGACATCAATGGCTCTTCGGCCATAACCTTCGACGTCCAGACAGGAGAGATCATATTTTCAAAGAACATCGACGAACCTATGTATCCTGCTTCCATCACGAAGCTCATGACTGCTCTCATACTCTCTGAGCATTATTCGAACAGGAAGTTCGATTACATGAAATATCCTAGGGAAGCAAGGCTCGAGGTTCCTTACTCGATGTACTTCAACCTGAAGCCGATAGCAAACAACGAAGAGATTTCCGCAGACGAGCTGATGCACGCGCTTCTTCTCGGATCAGCGAACGATGCGGCAACAACGATCGCCATAAATATCGGAGAGACCGTAGAGGGCTTCGCCGAACTGATGAACAAGAAGGCCTCTGACCTCGGCATGAAGAGCACGCACTTCGTGAATGCCACGGGCCTGCATGACGAAGACCACTATTCAACCGCGTACGACATCATGCTGCTGCTCACTGCCGCCTACAAGGACCCATGGATCAGCGAAGTGGCGACACTTGACACATATGTCCTTAAGACCAAGACCCAGACTCTCGGCACAGTGATCAGCAAGAACAAGAACATCGGACTTTCAGGAAACGTGTTCGGAAAGACCGGCTACACCGAAGAGGCTGGAAGATGTCTCGCAGCAGTCTATGTCATAGAAGGCAGAACCATAGGTACTGTCGACCTTAACTCCAAGAACGATGCCGGAAACACTTTGGTGTTTACAGACACCAACAGCCTGGCAGAGGCATCCGCTGCTGAAGAGAAGTCAGTGAAGATCGCCCAGGGCCAGGAAGTCACCAAGATGGACCTCGAATACAAAATGTTCAGGTGGATCGGCCCTGTGAAGAAACTTGAGGTCCCGGTTGTAGCAAAGGAGAGCCTCACCTATTACGCTAACGAGCTTAACGAAAAGGAAGCTATCCAGGATGTTGCCCTTATGGACATGGATCCGTTCGCAATAGATGCAGGAACTACCGTGGGTACCGTAAGCCTTATACACAGGACCGGAAGACAGAATGTGGAGCTTCTTTCGACTATGGACGTAAGCTCAGTAGTACTTAAGGAAAACCTTGTTATCTACATAGGTCTTGGAGTGGCGCTTCTCCTCATGTTCCTGTTCATAATTCTAGTTATTATGGGAAATATCAGAAGACGAAGAAGGGCTAAACAGAGAAGGCTCGATGGAAGAAGGTCAAGGGCAGGCAGAAGCTCAAGGTCAGACAGATACTAAAAGAAAATTCCGAAGCATCAAAAATGCCTCGGAATTTTTTCAT
This sequence comes from Clostridiaceae bacterium UBA6085, assembly GCA_002428605.1. Taxonomy (GTDB): domain Bacteria; phylum Bacillota; class Clostridia; order Clostridiales; family Clostridiaceae; genus Youngiibacter. The sequence goes on along the minus strand of DIXH01000072.1, from coordinate 5,956 downwards.
TCTGATCTGGAACCTTCAGCTGCATGCAGAAATTTTTTCAGCGTGCTTCCTAAGGATGACATTATTTTTTTCAGAACCTCTTCACAATGCCTGGTATCTCAAGGAGACTGTCCACAAGGAAATCAGGACCAGCCGATTTCAGTATGTCGAGGCTTATCTTCGAATACCTGACCGCAACTGTCGAGGCATTGGCATTCTTACCGCAGAGTATGTCATACGTTGAATCCCCCACCATCATGGTAGTTGAAGGGTCCTCTATCCCGAGAAGCTCGCAGGCTTTAAGAAGCGGTCCTGCCTTGGGCTTGTGCTCAGTTGTATCCTCAGGCGTTATGATCACGTCGAAATACTTGGAAAGGTCGAACAGGTCTATTCCCTTCATCGCCACATTTCTTCTCTTCGAGGTTATTATCCCAAGATACAGGCCCATTTCCTTCAACTGTTCAAGCGCTTCAACTGTTCCGTGAAATGGCTCCACCATGCTGTCGTGGTGCTTCCAGTTGAACTCCCTGTAAGTCTCGAGAAGGGGTTCCACATCATCTGAGTATTTGGACATGGAATAATGGAGAGGTTCCCCGAAAAATGTCAGTATGGTCTCGTCAGGCACCGTTATGTTTAGCCTGGTCGAGAACGCATGCCTGAAGGACTGCAGAATGAGCTCGTTGGTGTCAAGGACCGTACCGTCCAGATCAAAGAAAACTGCCTTTATCATATGATATCTCCTGAATTTCAATCTTTATTGCCTTATTTCGGCTTTACTTTGCTTTCCACTCATTATAGTACATGAATTAATCCTTTGTAAAATCTCTTCTCCTCGTGATATAGTAACTTTATACGAAAATACGAAAATACTAATTGAAGAGTGAGGAAATTGCCCATGAAGAACCTGCCAATGATCGACATCATAGTACTTCTCGGAATCGTAACACTTATCTACACAGGAAACCGGGCTCTCGGAAACCTCCTGCTAATAGCCTACATGGCCTTCACCATATGGAAGAACCTCCCAATGTTCTATGCCGTATCAGGAAGCAAGGCATACAACAAGGGCGACATGGAAAAGGCGCTAAGACTGTTCAAGAAGGCGTCTGAAAGCAGAAACACGAAGCCAAACATAGTCTCGAGCTATGGCTTCCTATTGCTTCGGAACGGTAACATGGAAGAAGCTGAGCACTACCTGGTAAAGGCTTCTGAAGAGGTCGACAGGGACCCCCGCCTTAAGCAGAGCACCATACTTAACCTTGCTATCCTCAGATGGAAGCAGGGAAGATTCGACGAAGCCATAGAGATGGTTGAAAAGTCCAAGGAGGAGTTCAAGAATACAGGAGTATATCAGATACTGGGTTACCTCCTGATGTCAAAGGGTGACCTTGAAAAGTCCCTTGAACTCAACACCGAAGCCCATGAGTTCAACAGGAGCGATTCCGTCATCGCCGACAACCTGGCTGAAACCTATTATTTCCTTGGTGAGAGAGACAAGGCAGAAGCAATTTACGAGGATATCTCAGACACAGTCAAGTTCCCGGAAGCACTCTACTACTATGGACTGATCCTCTGGGACAAGGGTGAATGGCACAAGGCAAATGAAATGTTTGAAAGAGCAACAAGGCTAAAGGCTTCCTTCCTCTCTAACATCACAGATGCCGCAATAGCTGAAAAGTACGAAGAGTTCAAGGCTGAAGCTGCAGCCAATGGCATAGACCTTTCATCACCTGCTGAAGATGCTGAAACCGCAGATTCCCTGGAGGCCCCAGTATCCGAAGAGATCATAGAAACTGAAGAAGCCTCTGATGAATCGAATAAGGAAGAATAATATAAATCATTAAAAGTCCGGTGACGGACTTTTTTCATTTCCCGGAATATTCATAAGCAAATTCATTGGCATGCTTCTATGGTTCTTGTCTCCAGAATCTTCACCTTGAAGCCAGCGTTATCAGCACAACCTCAGGCCTGTTCATGAGCTTGGGGTACAACCTGCTGTTCCCAAGGCCGGAGGTGATGCAAAGGGTTGAACCGAATCCATGGAATAACCCTTTGTCATATTTGGGAAATATCTCCTTGTCAGGTGAAAGAAGTCCCCCTGCAAAAGGTATCCTGACCACGCCGCCGTGTATGTGACCTGACAGGATGAGGTCATATCCTGCCTTCGCTGCAGCCTCAAACCTTGAAGGCCTGTGTATGAGCGCTATGTTTACCGCCCCCTCATCCCTTGCTCCAAGGTACTCTTCAATGTCCAGGTGCTTCTTCCTGGAATCCTTCATCCCGTGAAAGGAGACCGGCAGACCTTCGCAGCAGTATGAGCCGCCATCTAATATTGTCGTCCCGTATTCCATTAGAGTAGACTCAAATCCATCCCGGTTCGGCTTTTCGCTTAGCCATACGTTCCTGTTCTCATGGTTTCCGGAAACAATCAGCCTGGGATATTCCCCCTTAAGAGCCTTAAGGAGTTCAATGAGGGCACTTCCGTCGTCATTTTTTCCGTTGACCATGTCCCCTGTCATGCACAGGACATCAGGCCTCATGGAATCGATGAGTCTAGCAAGCCTGGAATTTCCTTTGCCGAACCTCTTGCCATGAAGGTCGGATATGTGGGCTATCCTGAAGCCTTCAAGCTCAGCAGGAAGGTTTCTGATACGTACTTCCTGTTCAACTAGCTTAAGGGCTTCGTGCTCAACTGCCTGATGGATGGCTAATAGCGCAGCGCAGGCTGCGAAAGTGAGTTTCTTCATCATAATTTTTCCTCTCGGTATAATATGTCCCTTTTGCAATTGTTACTTAGCTTCTTTGACGATATGTTCTATAACCTGCATCTTATCAGTAAAAATCTGTCAGTTTATCAATTTCAGAGCATTTTAATCTTAATTCAGAAAAATCTTGTCAGTCAGGTACGCCCAATACCAATTAAGTGCTATCATGTTCCTTAAGGCTTTCATGAAGGAGGAACCAATGGGAATAGAGAACGTAAAGAAGTATTTCAGAAGGTATGATATCGAGGACAGGATAATGGAGTTCCCTGTCTCCACGGCTACTGTGCTATCTGCTGCTGAAGCTCTGGGAACTGAGCCACAGCGGATAGCAAAGACAGTTGCACTTAAGGGCTCCGATGACGGATGCATCCTACTTGTGACTGCAGGCGACACTAAGATCGACAGTGCTAAATTCAAGAAGGTGTTCCAGACCAAGGCAAAGATGCTGTCACCGGAAGACGCCCTCCTGTTTACCAGCCATCCTGTCGGAGGTGTCTGCCCCTTCGGGATTGAGGATGAACGGGTCGGAGTATTCCTGGATGAATCCCTCAGGAGATTCGATATGGTATATCCCGCATGCGGAAGCGCAAATTCTGCAATAGGCCTGAAGATCCCTGAGCTTGAAGAATATTCAGGGATGAAGGGCTGGGTGGATGTCTGCAGGCTGCCAGAAACTTGAATATGATGAAACGGATCCAGTTTGGCCTTAAGCTAAACTGGATCCGTTTATTCCTACAAAGCCTTCGCTATGGCTATGTTCGCTATGTTTGTGATGTTGCTCTTTATGTCCATCTCAAATATCGTCTCTGCATTCTCAACATAGGACTTGGAGATATCGAGTGTTGCAGCTGTTATGAACTTCATCTGGTTCGGTGAAGCAGTCCTTACCAGGTCTGAAACCTCCTCAAGACTCTTCCTGTACTTGGAATCGGAGGTCTTCTCAACCACCTTCTCAAGTGCTGTCCTTGTCCTTTCCTTGATAAGGTTCTTATCCTCAGCAAGGGAATATGCGATGTTAAGCAGCATGTAGTTCCTCTCCGTTATAAGAGAGGCGTCCTTCTGAAGCGACTCCATTGCATATCTGAAGGCCTTTGAAATGTTGTTCAGATAGAATGAGGTGGTTTCGCTTCCTACAGTGAATGCCAGAAGGCTCCTTAAGGTCGTTTCCAGGATGACCGCATCCTCTTCCTCACCGAGGTCTAGGAACGAGCCGTCAGCCTGCTGGTTCTTCGCAAGGACCCTCAGCAGGTTATCCCTGTCGTACTTGATGGCATTCTTGGCTTCCTTTGCAGTCAGTCCGGTTTCTGCCATCTTTTCCCTGATGTTGACTTCGAAGCTGTATGCAGCTTCGTCGAGGAAGTAGCCCTTCGCCATGCTCTTCATGGTGTTCTCCGACATCTCTATCGGTACCATCCTGTGGAGTCCTATACCTAGGACAGGGTCCTCTATCTTCTCAAGCATTATGAACGAGGTCTCGCTGGACATTATGGAGTATTCCTTGGAGATACAGAGGATCTCTTCTTTTATCTTCTCCGCCTCATGGCCTCTCATAGTCCTTTCCCTTTCCATAAGGGACTCTATCCTCTTCCTTGCCCATACCTTGTCGATGAGCTTGGAATTCTCCTCGATCTCCAGCTTGTCAAGGTCTATTGTCATGGTGTAGTCTTCACCGTCGACCTCACCCTTCAGTGTAACCTTTCCTTCGATATACCCGTTGACCTTTGCAAAGACGGTAAACGGCTCCCTGTCATAAAGGTAGCTGATCGTACCCGGATAGGTCTTCTCCACCTGCATTTCGCCCCAGTCGATCGAGGTCACATCGAATTGCGGGTTGTATATCCTGTTTATCTGTCTCAGTATGATATCGTCTATCCTCTCGCCTTCATCGATGAATTCCGGCTTGCCGTAGCCAAGCTCAGCAAGCTTGTTGATGAAGTAGGAATTGACCTCGGTATCCATTCCGAACGGGAATATCATGCTGTTCCCGATATTTGACCTTACGTAGTCAAGTATCTCATCCTCATTCTCGACTATGTCGTCAGTGAAGAGGAATATTACAGATGCCTCATCCTCCTCGGACTCCCTGAGGGATTCCTTAAGCGCATCGAACATTGCCGACCCGCCCTTCTTTGTCTGCAGGGCTTCTATCCACTCTGTGGCAGCAAGCAGGTTTTCCTTGGAATACCTTACCTTGCCGTGAGGGGAAAACTTGTAGAGCTCCGAGTTGAATGCCATGATGTTGAAGGTATCCCCTTCTTCAAGGCTCCTCAGCGCGATTATGATCGAGTTCTTTGCCTCTTCAAGCTTGAAGCCGTTCATCGAGGTCGATATGTCAAGAAGGAAGTCGTAGTTGGTATCCTTGATCTCCTTGACCTCCGGAAGCCTCGGTGTCAGCCTGAGCATGAGAATGGCCTTCTCCTCTTCATCCTCATAGTAGCTGTACCCCATTCCTGAGGCGCTGAGCGGCTTAAGCTCCTTAAGGTTCAGTATGAAGTCATGGTCCAGGTTCTGGTCGTTTCCGGCCGTCACCTTTGAAAGGGTGTCATCCTCCCTCTCTACCTTAATCTTGTGGCTTGGCGATTTGATGTCGAGCTTCCCGAAGGATTCTATGAGAAGGCTCAGGTAGAACTCGGTCTCCCCTTCCTCATCTGCCTCTCCATCGTTGTATACAGGGTCCACGACCCTCGGTATCATGAGCTTAAGGGTGTTGTCCTCATAGATCAGCTGGTCCATGTAGGTTATCCTTATGACTACCTTCTCGTTAGGAAGGATGTTCCCTATCCTTATCGTGAAGTAGTCATCTCCGCTCTGCTCGAGCGTTATGGAGTTGATTCCTCCCTGATGGGCCTCCTCCTGTATCTTAAGGACCTCTTCCCTTGATTCGACCTCTGCCTTGAGGTTCCTTCCGCCAAGCTCCACCTCGAAGCCTGTGAGGATGGAGGTTGTCGGGACCGGGAAGCTGTATGTCCCTTCGATGTTCTCTCCCGTGGTGTTTCTGAAATACTGGGAGATCGTGTATTCCACATATTCTCCGCATATGTTGCCCGAAACATTCAATTTGTTGAGCTTGACCTGGCTGGTCTTGTCCTTGCTTGAAAGTCCGTACTTCTTCATTTTTTTCCTCCTGAAAGGTTCTATAGTTTACATTATAAACGAAAACAGCCGCTCTGGCACCTTTACATGCTTAATTTAATGGCTACTGAACAAATGCC